>JAZSLE010000044.1:0-5216 GCA_045535215.1 Eubacteriales bacterium | reverse complement strand
CCTTTGAGGATTCTCAAAGGTCGGCCTTCTTTTTTATTTCATGAGTGATATTATCTCATCGCGCTCGGGCATTACCTTCAATGCGCCGTGTCTTGTGGTTATTATTGAGGCTCCCGCGTTTGCAAATCTCAATATCTCAAGAAGATCGTCGTGAGAGAGTGAGTCGATTCCTTTATCGCACAAAATGCTGAGCACACATCCGGTAAACGTATCTCCCGCGCCCGTTTTTTCTATCGGAGTAAGCTCTGTAAATGCGGGGTGCTCTACTCGTATATCCTTATAATATGCGCAGCTTCCGTCAGCGCCGAGTGTAAGGAATATAAGAGGGATATTATATCTTTCCCGTAAAACGGATACCGCTTTTTCGTAGTCGCCGATCCCGGTTACGAATTCAATTTCATTGTCCGATATCTTAAGGACGTCACACTGAGAGAGACCGTATTCTATTTCCTTCTTCGCATCCGAAAGTGAGCTCCAAAGAGCCTCTCTGAGATTGGGGTCAAAGGAGATGAGACATCCGCTTTCCTTTGCCGTCTGTATTGCGTATCTCGTTGCCTCTCGCGGTTCGGAATGCGTGGAGGAGAGTGTACCGAAGTGGAATATTTTAGAGTCTTTGATAATATCCGTAGGGACGTCGTTCTTACAAAGCGTCATATCTGCACCGGGTGCTCGGTAGAAACTGAATTCACGCTCTCCGCCATTGAGAGTATGCACGAATGCAAGGGTGGTGCGTGCTTCCGTGCTGAAGCATAGTCCTTCCGTATTTATTCCTACGTCGGATATTGTTGAAGCGAGCATTTTTCCGAATATGTCGTCTCCGACCTTTCCGATGAAGGCGGCGCTTTTCCCAAGCTTGCTCATCATGGAAAGAACGTTACAAGGCGCTCCTCCGGGATTGGCTTCAAGCATTGGATTGCCCTGCTCACTGATGCCGATTTCGGTAAAGTCGATGAGAAGCTCTCCTATGGCGCAGACGTCAAATCTTTTCATAATGCAGATACTCCTTGAGTGTTATGGTGGCTATATTATATCACATCGGTGCTGTTTTGTCAATTCATATGTTTAAGAAGATTATCCTGAAAGAGCATAGCAGCATTCTCTTTACGAAAAAAATGTTGGTAAAGATGCACATAGTTTTGCATATCTGCTTGACAAAACTATTTCAATATGTTATAATAATTTTGGAATATAGCTTTTCAAGGAGGAAATATGAAGAAATTCAGAAATTTGACAGCACTTTTATTGATATTTGTGATTTTACTTGTTATGGGATGTACGCCCGAAGCAGGAATCGGCACGGAGATTACCGAGGATCCCGCTACTCCTCCTGACGATGTGACCACAACGGTCATAGACCAGTCGTCTGTGGTTGTTACAACGGCGACGCCGAGCAATGATGATACTATAAAGTTCCTTGTATTTGCCGACTTCCACTATAAAAAGGGAATGTATGCAAGCACGGTGGATCAGCTTAATCAATTGCTTGATAGAGCAAACCGTATGGACGTTGATTTTGTAATGCACCTCGGAGATTTTTGCAACGACTACAAGGGCTCTCCCGAGCTTTTTGAGGCATATCTTAATAATAAATACGGCATTCCCGTATTCGGGGTTATCGGAAATCACGAACTTGAATCGAGCGGAAACTCGCTTGAACTTGTAAGGGGAAAGCTTTCGAATCGCGACATCGTGTTCGGTGATCCTCAGAACGGCGAGGTGGTTGGTTATTGGCATTACGATATGAAGGATTTCAGAATAATCGGTCTTGACACCAACTATTCTTTTTCCAGCACAAAGAATGCGTGGGAGCACAACAAGACCGCGTCTTACACGTGGCCGTCAGGAAACTCTAACGGTGAAAGCTTGTCGCCTCATCAGATAGAATGGCTTGAGGCGCAGGTAAAGGATGCAAGCGAGAATAACAAAAAGGTAATCGTTTTCTCGCATGGTAGTATTTCGGGAAACTGGTATTCCTCTCCTGACGCGGCATCTGCAAGGGCCATATTCTACAAGTATCCGCAAACGGCAATGCTTGCTTGTAACGGCCATCTTCATACCGAGCATTTTGCAGTTCAGAGAAACGTAGCATATCTCGACGTAAACGCTTCTCTCAACGGATATTGGAAGCAGTATACACAGTATCACTATTCTGACGAGCATACGTATATGTATACCCAATATGACAGAGACGGAAAGCCGTTAGGAGAGCCGGTTGCGACGAAGCTGAACTCTCTTTCACAGGCAAAGAACACCTGGTTCTTCAAGGATCCGCTGAGTGCGGTCGTTAGCGTAAAGACGGACGGAAACATTGACGTCGTAGGATCGGTCACAGAATGGCTCTACGGAGTTAAGCCGCAAAACACAGGTGCCGCTACTATGCCTGCGATACTCAGCAGAAGCGCGAAGCTTGATATGGATTAAAAGGAATATTTATCACCGCTTGGTGAGATGATATTAAACAACAAATGAAATTTTGATTTTGAAAGGAATGATACCAATGAACAAATTCATGCTGAACGAGACATCTTATCACGGAGCAGGTGCCATCACCGCTATTCCCGGAGAGGTAAAGAGCAGAGGATTTAAGAAGGCATTCGTTGCTTCCGACCCCGATCTTATCAAATTCGGTATAACGGCAAAGGTTACCGATCTTCTTGACAAGGAAGGCATACTTTATAGTGTATTTTCGGATATCAAGCCGAATCCCACCATCGAAAACGTACAGAGCGGTGTAGCTGCATTCAAGGCGGCTGAGGCTGATTGCATAATTGCTATCGGCGGCGGCTCATCTATGGATACCGCAAAAGCTATAGGTATCATTATAACTAACCCGGAATTTGAGGACGTTCGTTCTCTTGAGGGCGTTGCTCCCACAAAGAATCCCTGCGTTCCGATAATCGCTGTTCCCACAACTGCAGGTACCGCGGCTGAGGTTACTATCAACTACGTTATAACCGACGTTGAGAAGAAGAGAAAGTTCGTATGCGTTGACGCTCACGACATTCCCGTAGTAGCGGTAGTAGACCCCGATATGATGGCTTCGATGCCTAAGGGACTTACTGCGGCAACCGGTATGGATGCTCTTACTCATGCGATCGAGGGTTATATCACAAAGGGAGCATGGGAACTTTCCGATATGTTCCACATAAAGGCGATAGAGATCATCGCACGATCCCTCAGAGGTGCAGTTGAAAACACCAACGAGGGAAGAGAGGGAATGGCTCTCGGACAGTATGTAGCAGGTATGGGCTTCTCCAACGTAGGACTTGGCGTTGACCACTCTATGGCGCACACTCTTTCCGCTTACTACGATATGCCTCACGGTAAGGCTTGCGCTACGCTCCTTCCCGCAGTAATGGCATACAATGCTGAAGCTACCGGCGAAAAATATCGCGAGATAGCACGTGCTATGGGAGTAAAGGGCGTTGACGCTATGACTCAGGACGAGTACCGCGCTGCAGCTGTGGAGGCTGTACGTCAGCTTGCTGAGGACGTAGGTATAGTTACCTCGCTCAAGGGCGTTGCAAAGGAAGAGGATATCCATCAGATGTCTATTGACGCTTACAACGATGCTTGCCGTCCCGGTAACCCGAAGGAAACAAGTGTAGAGGACATTGAGGCTCTTTACCGTAGCCTTATGTAATTCCTTTATTATGAGGTCTTAAATAGAGCATCGCTCGGAGCAGCTACGGCTGTTTCGGGCGGTGTTTTTTTTATTTATTACTTGACTTTTTGCTTCGTATGTGTTATAATTTTTTTGAGAAGAATATTCGGGGGGCACTATGAAAATAGGAATAAATATAAACTGCTATAACGGTCTGCCTTTGGATGAGCAGATACGCCTGATCAAGAAAAACGGATTTTCATCCTGTTTTCTTATGGGCAGAGGTGATAATTTTGACGAGATAGCGTCCAAGATACAGGACGCGGGAATCACGATAGACAACCTTCATGCACCCTTTGACGGCATAAACGCTATGTGGAATGAGGGCGAGGACGGTGACGCTATGCTTGAGAGACTTAAGGAATGCGTCAGTATGGCCAAAAGACACGGTATTCCTCTTATCGTCGTTCATCTTTCGTCCGGTAAGAAGCCTCCTATGATAAATGATATCGGCAATGCTCGCTTTGCGGAATTGATGGCGTTTGCACGTGAGCAGGGTGTGAAGATCGCGTATGAGAATCAACGCGTTTTGTCAAATCTCGCGCTTATGCTCGAGCATTACGACGATGCTGTCTTTTGTTGGGATATAGGTCACGAGACCTGCTTTGCAAACGGAAGAGAATATATGCCCTTGTTCGGTAACAGGCTCGCGGCACTTCACGTTCAGGATAACACCTGCGAGGCAGATAAGGATCTGCATTTGATTCCTTACGATGGAACGATAGACCTCGATAAGGCGGCACGCTATATTGCAAAGACCGGATTTGACGGATGCGTTATGCTTGAGCTGATAAAGGTAAAGTGCGAGATGTACGACAACATATCTGCAGAAGAATATTACGAAAGAGCGGCTGCTGCGGCAAGAAGATTTGCTGATGCAATAGACTCCTACAGATAAGAGGCACAAAATAAAAGTATAGGGAGAGATATATGAATTTTAATGAGTTAGCCAATCAAAGACAGTCCTGCAGAAGCTACGACGCGAGCAAAGCGGTAGAGCAGGAAAAGATAGACGCGATAATAGAGGCTGTAAGGCTTGCGCCGTCGGCGTGCAATGCTCAACCGTACCACGTTACCGTTTGTACCGGGGAGAACGCATTGTCGGTAGCGCGTGCTACTATGGGTATGGGAATGAACAAATTTGCCGTCGATGCTCCCGTGCTTATGGTAATATCCGAGGATGACTATTCCGCAAGTGCGGCACTTGGCGCAAAGGTGAAGAAAAACGATTACAGATCTATAGATATCGGAATTGCGGCGGCTTACCTTACTGCTGAGGCTACTGCACAGGGACTCGGAACGTGTATCCTCGGTTGGTTTGACGATGACGAGATAAGAAGGGTATGCGGTCTTGATCGCGCGGTGCGACTTGTCGTTACTGTCGGATACGCATCCGATAAGGATGTCCTTCGTAAGAAGAAGCGCAAAGCGATTTCTTCACTCGTAACCTTTAAATAACGGTATATAACTATGAAAAGATGCTCTTGGGTGAATCTGAAGAACAGCTTGTACGTTGAGTATCACGACAAGGAATGGGGAGTACCGAGCTTAG
>JAZSLE010000149.1:0-18656 GCA_045535215.1 Eubacteriales bacterium | reverse complement strand
CAATTTCGTTCCCTTTGAAAGAGAGACCACACCGCCGAAGCACTACACGATAGAAACGCTAAACAACTATCTCAAGAATCCATTCAGAGAGGAAAAGTCGGAAATATCCGATACCGACGCAGAGGGAGACGACACCGCGGAATATAAGGCTATGCTTGACGGTCTCGAACTCGGAACAGAGGCAACGAGAACGTCTATAATAGACAACGCGAAGAGCAGCGGCTACATATCGCTCAAGAAGGACACGTATTACATCGAAAAGGACGGAATATTCCTCATAGAATCGCTCGGAAGACTTAACATCAATATGGATAAGAACCGAACGGTGATGATGGGAAAGCAGTTAAAGGACGTTTACAAGGGCATAAGCACGGTAAACGATGCCGTAAGCAGCGCAAAGGCAGAGATTTCCTCGATATTCAACAGAAAAGAGGAGTCTCCGGAAACAGATACCGATATAGGAGTATTCAGACAGGAGGTAGGAAAATGCCCTATCTGCGGAAGCCCGGTCATCAGAGGCTATTACTCCTACGGATGCTCGGGATACAAAAACGGATGCCCGTTCTCGGTATGGCTTTCCATTTGCGGACGCAACATATCGGTCTCCAATATGAAGCTTCTGCTTGAAACGGGAAGCACGTCCAAGATAACGGGATTCATATCGCAAAAAACAAAAAAGCCCTTTGATGCCTATCTTGTATTGGATCAGGATAAAAAGGCGGTATTCAAATTTGATCAACGGTAGGTTTTTATGGGACGCGGAAATCATAGCGGACACAGAATGCGTCTGCTGAAAAGCTTTGTGCACGGGGATTCTCATTCCTTTTACGACGTACAGCTTATAGAAATATTATTATATTTTTGTCTTCCGCGAGTAGATACTAACCCTATCGCACACGCGCTTCTTGACAAATTCAAAAACATAGGCGGCATACTCAACGCAAAGGAAGAGGAGCTTGCTGCCGTTCCGTATCTCGGACAAATATCCGCAAGAAAGCTTATGACCGCGATAGATATCATAAACAGATATGACAAGCTCGTGAGAGAAAGGTTTTCAAGGAATACCTTTTGCAGAGATCACGTGGTCGACTCAATAAAAAAGATAGTGTCTCTTTCATTCACTGATGGACGACCGTCGGACATATTCGCCGTTACGTTTGACATTAAAATGATGTCTGCTCCGACGGCAGTCCACGTAGACGACCTTTCTCAGATCATCAACACAGGCACACTATCATTCTCAAGGAGCTACCGATACGTAAACGTACTATGCGTGTCGGAGACGTCGGTGTCACCCGACGTCCTGAAGCTCTTGAAAAAAGAGAAAAAAGAATATCTTCACAAAAGCGGTATTGACGTAATCGCATATATCGGACCTGCACAAAGGGTTCGGTTGAATATAATTTAAAACGACAAAGAAAGGACAAAACAAATGAAGATAGGAGTTATTACAGACTGCTTCAAAAAAGGCACGAGGGGCGGGATAGAGCTTGCCGGCGAAATGGGACTTCACGGAGTTCAGATATACGCTACTACAGGTGAATTTTCACCCTCAGTTCTCACAGAAAGTGACATAAACGAATACAAGAAGCTTCTCGCCGAAAAGGGACTTGTTATAAGCGCACTTTGCGGTGATATGGGAGGCTTCGGCTTCGAGCGTGGCGAAGACAATCCCGAGAGGATCGAAAAGACGAAGGAGATAATTGACCTCGCAGTAAAGCTTGATACTCACATAATAACCACTCACATAGGCGTAATTCCCGCGGACAAGTCCTGCAAGCAGTACAAGGATATGCTTTCCGCACTTTCCACTCTCGGCGAATACGCACATAAAAAGGGAGTCACTCTCGCAATAGAGACCGGTCCCGAAATAGCACCCACGCTTTACGATTTCGTAACAGCCGCAGGCGACGGTGTCGGAGTAAACCTTGACCCCGCAAACTTCGTTATGGTCACCGGCCAGGATCCCGCAGAGGCTGTAAAGCTTCTCGGAAAGAAGATCGTTCACACTCATCTCAAGGACGGCAGGATGCTCAAAAAGAGCGATCCCAAGAAGATATACGAGCATTTCGCTTTGGGCGGTATTGAAGCACTCAACGTTGCGGATTTCTTCATAGAAACTCCCATCGGCGAGGGAGACGTTGATTTCAAAAACTATTTTCTCACACTTAATGAGATAGGCTTTGACGGATTTCTTACGATAGAACGTGAAACAGGTGCCGACCCGGTAAGTGACATTCGTCTTGCCGTTGATTTTGCAAAGAATGCCGGTGTTATAAACTGACATATGTCATAGGAGGTATATTATGAAATACGGTGTTTCCAGCTACAGTTTTAGAAAGTACATAATCGACACAAAGTGCGATTACCAAAAGATCTGCGACCTCGCAAAAGAAATGGGATTCGACGGTATCGAATTCATCGACCTTGACAACAAGGCGTTCGGAATAACCACCGATCCCATAAAGACCGCAGCAGAGATCCGCGAATACTGCAAAGAGATCGGTCTTGAAATAATAGCGTACACGGTCGGCGCAAATATTCTCGCAGAGGATTACGAGACCGAAAAGGCAAGGATACTTGCATGCGTTGATGTTGCCGGGGCTCTTGGCGCCGCAACAATGCGCCACGACGTTTGCTCCGCACTTCCGAAAAAGCATCTCTATTCCTACAGACACGCCATCAAAACAATTGCTCCCCGTATAAGAGAGATCACAGAATATGCAAAAGCTAAGGGTATCCGTACCTGCACCGAAAACCACGGATATATATTCCAGGCCCCCGAACGCGTTGAGGAGCTTATCCTTGAGGTAAACAACGAAAACTACGGTTGGCTCTGCGATATGGGTAACTTTATGTGTGCAGACAGAGATCCCATAGAATGCGTTACAATAGCCGCTCGCTATGCATTCCACGTTCATGCAAAGGACTTCCTCTTCAAGCCCGGAACGGGTAAGAAGCCGAATGGATTCTTTGATACCGCCGGAGGAAACTACCTCAGAGGCACTTGCGTAGGTCACGGTGTCGTTCCGGTAGACAACTGCATGGCTATTCTCAAGAAGGCAGGCTACGATGCTTGGGTATCTGTTGAATTCGAGGGGATGGAGGATTGCCTCAGCGGTATCGCGGCAGGTCTATCCTATCTCAAGTCTCTTGAAAAGTAATGAAAAAAGCAATAATAATTTCTATAGCACTGCTTATACTGTTGATCCTTGTCATCATTACACCGCTTCTTAGTATACCCGTCGGTATAGATATGCTTTCGGTTTGCCCGTTTGCACTCTTCTTCGTGACGTTTGTAATGGGAGTAGGCGACGTAAGGTTCAAGGATGACGAGGACGACAAGCTTACAAAGGAGGAGTGCTCTCTTCCGATGAAAAAGGTAGCACAGCTTCGCCATGACCGTGGACTTACGTATATGTTGGCTTGCATCCCCGAGGTGTTTTTGGTGTTCTTTGTTCAGGGAATAGCAAAAGTAATCATCGCGGCAGTCGTTATGGCAATTGCATTGATAGCTTCACAGATCCTGTGGAAGAATGCCGTCAAAAAAGCATGTGCTGAAGAGGAATCGAAAAAATAAACAAATGCGCGTGCGACTGCTCACCCCAAGTCCGACCGCATAACGAAAGTCACCCGCTGCGCCGGATCATTTTCTTTAATTTTTTATGGTGAAGGAGCGTAAATACATGAAGACAATGAAAAGTTTCGCTGTTCTTTTGACACCGCTTTTGTTGTTCGCATTTTTCCTTATTCCATACAGTTGGGTAAACAACCAATTCATCGTAGAATGGCTTGGCTGCGGTTGTCCGACAATTGATGATCTCGGTAATTTAGTTAAAAACAACTTCAATGCCAATGATTTTACCGCTTTATTTTGGCTTGGCATTTCGGTTTGCGTAGCGGTCATTTCGGTGTTTTTGTCAAAAAGAATACCGAAAGAAAAAACGTGGCTCAAGGTGCTGTACGTCATTGGTATGCTCATGCTGTCACTCTTAATAGCTTATCGATTCTATCAAATGATGATGTGGGACTGATAAGATCGATTCCGCAAAAAAACGACACGCATTTCAAAATGGGCTGTCACACCACTCGGTGTGACAGCCCATTTCTTCACGGCATCCTTTCATAAACGCTTGTCAAAAGCTTTTTATTTTAACGGTCTGCATACGACCGCCCATATTCCCTTCTCCGTCAGCTTGCTCTTGGTTTCGTTTGCTTTGGCTTCGTCGTCAAATATTCCGAATACGGCAGATCCGCTTCCGCTCATCATTGACGCAAGCGCCCCGCCCGCCTTTATCTCTTCCTTCAACGCCTTTACGGTTGGATCGTCGGATATAACTATATCCTCAAAGATATTGAACATCGAATCGCATATCGCGCTAAGGTCTCCACTCTCCATAGCGTCAAGGCATTTGCTCGCCCCCTTGCCTCTTGAAGAGTAATCTCCGTAGGTATCGTCAAGTCGCTTATACGCGCCCTTCGTTTGTACTCCCGAGATACCCTTGGCAAGAAGGATAGCACAGTCGGGAAGCGATTTGCATTCCTCTATTATCTCTCCTCTTCCAGTAACGAAGGAAGGGTCCGAGGAAACGCAGAAGATAACGTCACTTCCTATGTTCTCGGCAATTTTTCTAAGCTCCTCATCCGAAAGGTGCGCTTCGGTAAGAGAATTGAGCGCACGAAGCACAGCCGCGGCATCCGCGCTTCCGCCCGCAAGGCCTGCTTTGTCGGGTATATGCTTTACAAGACTGATAGCAACGCTCGGCACCTCGTCGATATATTCATAGAATTCAAACGCAGCCTTGTACGCAAGATTCTTCTCTACCGTAGGAAGGCTCTTATCCGAGCAATCAAGCGATATTCCCTCTCTATCCGTCTTGCTTACGGTAACGTCGTCCCCGAACGTAACACACTGCATAACGCTTTCTATAGAGTGATACGAATCCTCACGTATTCCCACAACGTCAAGGCACAAATTTATCTTCGCACAGCCTTTTTCTCTTACAACATCCATCGGTTCGACCTCCCTTTCAATTCATCAATAATACTATAACACAAAACAAGGTAAAATTCAATAGAAAAATCGCTTTTTTTAACATATTAACAAAAAATTAAAGAAAGCAGAAAAACTATTGGGAGAATTTTTATTGTATAAATGATATAATATAATGTAGTGTAAAACATCATATTGAGAGGTGACAAAAAATGGCGGAAACTATTTCTGCAAGGGGCGGTATCAGCGTAAAAACAGAGCATATCTTCCCCGTTATCAAAAAGTGGCTTTATTCGGAAAAGGACATTTTCCTTCGTGAGATCGTCTCAAACGCATCCGATGCGATAACCAAGCTCAAGAGACTTTCTTCACTCGGAGAGATCGACATTCCAGACGAAAAGCTCAACTCTTTCAGAATTGACGTCATCCTTGACAAAACAGCCGGCACCCTTACCGTAAGTGACAACGGCATCGGAATGAGTGAGGATGAATTAAAAAAATATCTTTGTAACATAGCACTTTCGGGTGCTCTTGACTTCATTGCCAAATATGAAGGAGAGTCGGAAAACGAAAGCGGAATAATCGGTCATTTCGGTCTCGGCTTCTATTCCTCGTTTATGGTAAGCGACAAGGTAGTCGTAAATACAAGAGCGTTTGACGGCTCGCCCGCAGTACGTTGGACGTGTGACGAAAGTGGCGAATATGAGATAGCCGCAGGCGACCGCGAAGAGTGCGGAACCGACGTTATCATGTATATAAGCGACGCCGAAAAGGAATATCTTGACGCGTCCAAAATCAAGGGCATACTCAACAAGTTCTGCTCGTTTATGCCGATAGAGATCTTCTTTACGGATGCGGACGAAAAAAATGAGGAGAAGGGCGACGAAGTCAAGGAGTCTCCCGTCAACGACACAGTTCCTCTTTACCTCAAGAATCCTTCCGAATGCACCGAGGAGGAATACAACAGCTTCTATCACAAGGTGTTCAGCGACTTCAGAGATCCGCTCTTCTACATTCACATAAACGCCGATTATCCCCTTAACTTCAAGGGAATACTTTACTTCCCCAAGATAGAAAACGAATATCAGTCAATCGAGGGACAGGTAAAGCTTTATTACAACCAGGTATTCGTTGCGGACAATATAAAGGAGGTCATTCCCGAGTATCTTCTTATGCTCAAGGGTATCCTTGACTGTCCTCAGCTTCCGCTTAACGTTTCAAGATCCTATCTCCAGACAAATACGTACGTTTCAAAGCTTTCCGCACACATAGTAAAGAAGGTAGCGGATAAGTTAAACGCTCTCTGCTCAAACGACAGAGAAAAGTACGATTCGGTCTTTGATAACATCAAGACCTTTGTGGAATACGCTTGCATAAGAGACCGCAAGTTCTACGACAGAATAAAGGACTCCATCCTCTTCACTCTTTGTGACTCCACACACAAGACATCTGCGGAATATCTTGAGGCAGTAAAGGAAGCCGGCTTTGAAAACAAGCTGTTTTACGCTACCGATAAGGAGATACAGAGTCAGTATATAGCACTCTTTAACGCGAAGAATATTCCCGTCATTTATCTCCCTCACATGATAGATACACAGTTCATCGCATCTATCGAGCAGTACGGAGACGGTATCACGTTTATGAGAGTTGATGCCGACGCGTCAGGTATCCTTTCGGAAAGCAGTGAGTCCGAGCATGTAGAAAAGCTCACCGAGCTGTTCAGAGGCATAAGCGAAAACGACAAGCTTTCCGTAAAGCTTTCCGCAATCGACGGAAGCACTGTTCCCGCGATACTCAACGTATCCGAGGAAAGCAGACGCTTCAGCGATATGATGAAGATGTATTCTCCCGGCCTTACCGGAAACGAGATGCCCGTAGAGACCTCTCTCGTTTTGAACACAAGCTCCCCCATCTTTGACAAGCTTTGCGAAGACGGCGCCGAGCTTCTCGCCCGCTACGTTTACAAGCTTGCACTCATCTCTCACAGAAAGCTCACCGCGGATGAGATGAACGAGTTTATAACCGAAAGCGTAGAGCTTTTGAAAAATATCTGAAAATGATAGAAAAAAAGAAAGAAATAATCAACGACAACGTATCAAATTTATTTTCGTTTTGCCGCGGACTATCTCCCCGTATGCTCTATCAGGCAAACGAGCTGGTATCCCTACACGAAAGCGTAGATATGGATTTCGCATATGAAACGATAGTAAAAGAAAAGCATAGGATCAAAAACGAATCTCCTATAGCTCAATTCTTTTGGATGCGCGCGTTGTGTGAGATAATATATTCAAAGCTTTCAAAGGAAGAAATACGCGATCATCTTTACTCTGTTTTCTCCTCGGCAGCAGAGGTGGACGAGCGAGTTAAAGGCAAGATATCGTATTTGAAGAACAAATTCACCGAAAAGGCATTTGACAGATTTTCGGGTATAGTAAACGATGCCAAGATCCTTCACACCGACTCCTTTGAAGACTCGTGTGAGGACGCATATAACGGAGTATGCGAATACTGCATACTCCCGATAAAGACCTCTGACGACGGAAGGCTACACGCATTTCACAGACTTATAAAAAAGTACGACCTGCGAATAGCCGCAAGCACCGACGTCGATAACACGACACTCATTCTGGCTTCAAGAAGAGCAGATCTCTTTAAGGATCTGGACTGCTTGAAGAACTACAGGCTTGAATTCAGCGTAACCAATGCAGATCAAGCAGACGTTGATTGCATAATGTCTTTTGCATCCGAATACGGTATGCATCTGCTTCGCTTTGACACAACCGAGGGAGACGAGGGAGGCTGCCACAGCTTTCTCTTCTCCGCGGACAGCATCTCTACCGAAAGGCTTGAGATATTTACGCTGTATCTTTCAGCCGCTTTCCCATCCTTATCCTTTATCGGTATTTACCGACACCTTGATTAAAAAAATAAACAAATGAAAGGAATTTTATCATGATAAAGAACATACAATATAAGACACAGGGCGTTTGCTCAAGAGCAATAAACATCTCGATAGACACAGAAACAGATACAGTCGTATCCGTAAAGTATGAGGGCGGATGCTCAGGAAACACCCAAGGCGTTGCAAGCCTTGCTACCGGTATGACGGTAGACCAGATCATCGAGAAGACAAAGGGTATACGTTGCGGCTTCAAGAGCACATCCTGCCCCGATCAGCTTGCTGCTGCACTCGAGCAGTACAAAGCAGAAAAATAAAGACATTTCCTCAAATCAGAACGGAGACCCACAGTAATGAATTTCAAAGACACCTACAACCTATGGAAAGAAAAATGCTCACCCGAGGAGATCGCAGAGCTTGAGGCTATAAAGGACGACGAGGGAGAGCAAAAAAGAAGATTTTCCTCCTGCATTACTTTTGGAACGGGTGGCCTTCGCGGACTTATGCAGACAGGCTTCAACGCCATCAACGTAAGAACGGTCGCACTCGCCACACAGGCCATATGTGAGATCATACGCGACAACGGACGAAGCAATGACGGTATAGTTATCGCATACGACTCGAGAAACAATTCGAGAATATTCGCTGAGAAAACCGCATCCATAGCGGCGGCAAACGGAGTTAAGACCTATTTGTTTGAATCTCTCAGACCCACTCCGGAGCTTTCCTTTGCTATAAGAGAGCTTGGATGTGTGGCCGGCGTTAATATAACCGCGTCCCACAACCCGAAGGAATACAACGGATACAAGGTCTATTGGGATGACGGCGGTCAGCTTCCCCCCGAACATGCAAACACGGTTGCAAAGAAGATGTCCGAGATAGATATTTTTGACGGTATAACCGACTGTGATTTCGATGAAGCCGTAAATGACGGACGCATCACCTTCATCGGTGAGGACGTTGACGAGGTATATATGGCGAACGTTCTTGCGGAAAGAATATATCCCGAGGCAGTATCAGAGGCTGCCGACGGGCTGAAGATAGTTTACACTCCTCTTCACGGCACAGGGGCGAAATTTGTTCCCGAGGTGCTTAAAAGATCGGGTATCAAGCACGTTTACCTTGTTGAAGAGCAGATGCAGCCCGACGGAGATTTTCCGACGGTAAAGAAGCCCAATCCCGAAAGCGCCGACGTATTCGATCTTGGCATAAAGCTTGCAAACGAGGTCGGCTCCGACCTTATTATCGCGACAGACCCCGATGCCGATAGAGTAGGTGCGATGATACGTGCAAAGGACGGAAGCTTCACCACCATCACGGGAAATCAGATGGGCGCTATGCTTCTTGAATACATTCTTTGCGCATACGAAGAAACCAACACTATGCCGAAGGGTCCCTACGCGGTAAAGACGATAGTTACTACACCGCTCGCATACTCAATATGCAAAGATCACAATATAAAGCTTTTCGACGTTCTCACCGGCTTTAAGTTTATCGGAGAGGTGATCAAGCAGGAAGAGCTTTCCGGCAACGGTAACACATTCGTGTTCGGATTTGAGGAAAGCTACGGATACCTCAAGGGAACCTATGCAAGAGATAAGGACTCCATCGTGGCATCTATGCTTATCGCGGAGATGACCGCATTCTACCGTCTCAAGGGTATGACTCTCTCGGATGTGCTCGACGATCTTTTCAAAAGATACGGTTACTATCTTGAAAGAACAGAGGACATCGCTATGCCCGGCTCGGACGCAGCAGAAAAGATGTCTGCACTTATGCAGACGCTCAGAGCACAACCTCCTAAGGAAATCGCAGGAAGAAAGACGGTACACGTTTCCGACTTTCTCAACAAGACCTCAACGGATCTTATCACGGGAAAGGTCGAGACGACCACTCTACCCGTATCTGACGTGCTTTACTTTGTCCTTGACAGCGGCAGTATAATAGTTATCCGTCCGTCGGGAACAGAGCCCAAGGTCAAAATTTACTACCTTCTGAACGCTCCCGACAAGCAAAGTGCATTTGAGGAGCTTGAGGCTTGTAAGAAGGGCTTTGGAGAGCTCATCTCAAGATAAACTCTATACTATAATATATGAAGAAAAATATCGCCGCACCTCAAAGCGAGGTGCGGCGATATTTTTTATTTTGGGCGCAAGAGATCAGGCGATCACCTCAATGACCGCTACCTTGCATCTTCCGTGCTCGTCAACGTTGAGCACCTCTATCTTGACACGGTCACCCGTCTTTGCAGAATCGTAAAAGCCCGCAGGCAGATTATCCTTCAACGCAAGACAGATGCTGAAATCTCCCGCATCAACAAAAACTCCGTGATCGTTTTTATAAGTAACGCTTGCGTTGCAAACGTCTCCAACCTTAAAATTCACCATTGCCGTATACCTTCCATTTCGTTTGCATTAACAGATATATATAAGCATCATTTTTCACTGTAATCAAAATAATACGTTATCTCCTGAGGTAAGACCAGACCAAGCTCCTTGCGGGCTATACGTATAACGTAATCGCGATCGAATTCGCATTCCTTTTCGTACAAAAGCTCGTCTCTTTCAAGTTCAAGATCGGCTATCTGATCAAGCTTACGCTTTTGCTCGTTCACCGCCTCATTGTAGTCCATAACAAGCTTTGCGGAAAATACCAAGACCGCCAGAATTATAACGAAGGATGCTATCTTTACGACAGCGTTAAAATCTATTTCTACCCTTCTTTTTTGCTTTTGTCCTGACATTTTTTACCTCCAACTATTTTATACGTCCTTTTATTACCGCCATGTGCAGTATAAAATACTATCATTTTGTCCGCCTCGCAGAAAAGCCTTTTTTTGTATTCAACACACCTCTTACGGTATATTAAAAAGGCAATTCGGCGATATACTGCAAGTGAAAGCGCCATTGTATACTTTTTTATTATCCCGAATATCAGCTTTACGGGATATCCTATAATAAATACCGTATACGCGAAAGCAAGTCTTAATATCAGCATCGCAAACGGTATGATAGCCAATGCAATACGTCCTATGCTTATTCTGTAGCATACAAATCCCGAAAAGGCTATAACGTATGTTATACATCGTACCTTCCCATCGTTTCTGAAAAAGCAGATAATAAGCATAAGAACGCCCGCAAGCACCGCAAACAGAAGATCCTGAGCAAAGAGCAATATCCTCCATATCCTTTCGGAAACTACCGCCCTGCTTTTTAAACAGCCTATGAGAGGATAGCTTTTTTCATAATACTCTATCGCCTTTTTGCCGCTCGGCACATCTCCGAGCAAAATCCGCAGAGATCTTAGCGCATCGTAAACAACTCCGAGAAGCACTCCGCACAAAAACGACTGCACCGCAAAGAGGAGAAAGGATCTCTGATCATAAACTATGATCATCCGCGCAACCTTTTAAAAAAGCCTCTCTTTTCTCTTTCGGCGTCCTCAACGTACTCTACCGACAAGATATTACCGTCAAGCTCAACAACACCGGCATCGGTATCAAGAACTCCTATCTTTATGTCCTCTCCGTCTATCATAAGCCTTCCGCACGAGGTTATAAGCTCCACATATCCGCCGTCGAATCCGATGACTTCCAGAACGCCCTCTATCTTCATGTGCCTGCGCTTATCAATATGTACCGTGTGAGTACTCTCCGCAACGTTTTTTGTGATCTTAACACCTTCAGCCATAACTACGCTCCTTTGCTTTCTCATAAGAGAAGGTCATACACGTAATTATATGCCAAGGTCTGTAAAAATATTACACCGCAAAGAAATTTATTCAATAACCTCGTAAAGAAGCGCCGCATCGTTTTTCGCGGTATACTCCTTTACATCCTTTACCTTTACCTTCATCAATCTCTGACCAAAGGTTATCTCAAGAACGTCTCCTATCTTTACGTCATAGGATGCTTTGACCACGCGTCCGTTTACGCACACTCTTGCCGCATCGCACGCATCGTTTGCCACCGTTCTTCTCTTTATTATTCTGGATACCTTTAAAAATTTATCAAGTCTCATTTGTTCTCTTCTCCGTGCTTTAAGCCGTCGTATATTCTGTCAAGCTCAACGATGTCAAGCTCTGTCATATCCCTTCCGCTGTCGGATACTGCGTTTTCAAGTCTTTCAAAGCGGGATATGAACTTTTCGGTCGAGGTGTTGAGCGCTCTCTCCGCATCTACCCCGAGCTTACGTGAAAGTGACGTAAGTGTGAGCAGTACGTCTCCCATCTCCTCGTTGCAGGAGTCTGCATTTCCCTCTGCAATTGCCACCTTAAGCTCGGATATCTCCTCATCAAGCTTTGCGATAACAGAAGCAACGTCCGGAAAATCAAACATCTTTGCCTTTTTTCCTACCTTCGTTGCTCTCATAAGTGCGGGAAGCATGGGAGGAATAGCCTTCAATTTATCCGTATACGTTGTGCGGCTTTTTTCCGCGCTTTTTATTTTTTCCCAGTTGCTGAGAACCTGGTCGCTGTTTTCAACGTTAACGTCCGCAAATATGTGCGGGTGTCTGTGTATCATCTTTTTGCAGATATCGTTTGCAACGTCGTTGACGTTAAATACGCCCCTCTCCTCCTCTATTCGTGCATGAAACACTATCTGAAGAAGCACGTCGCCAAGCTCCTCACGAAGAAGCTCCGCATCGTCTGTGTCTATCGCCTCTATGACCTCATAGGTCTCCTCTATAAAATCGTTTCTTATCGTAGCGTGAGTCTGCTCTCTATCCCAAGGACAGCCGTTTTCGCTTCTGAGTATGACCATTATATCCACAAGGTCATCAAAATTGTAGCTTTCCTGTGTAAGCAAGCTCGCTATTCTGCTTTTTACGTCCATTTCGTTATCTCCTGTTACGTCATTTCATAAGTCCGGTGTGCATCAGCACGCGGCATATTTTCTCTCCGCAGGGTAGCATCATAACGTCCTTTTCGGTAAGAGCACCCGTGCGCAATATAAAAGTCAGATATGATATTCCGAGCACGGCTAACGCAACTATGAATGCCGCCGTATCGGTTGTAAATTTCACGAACAACGCGTATATCACCGCTGCAAGCAGTACCGAAAGCACCGACGAGAAAAGCGGTCTTATAAAGGTTGATATAGGCGAGGGAAGCTCGCTTGTCGCCTTAGACATAAATCTCAGATCGATAATGACCACAGTCAGCGAACAAAGTATCGTGCTTATCGGTGCTCCGTATATGCCTATACCCGGCGCAGATACGAGAATAAGCTCACTTACAAGCTTTACCGCTGCGCCAACGGCAAGTGCTATTATCGGCTGTCTCCGACGTCCGTACGCCTGAAGCATGGAATTAAAAACGGTCATAAGTCCCGAAAGAAGCAATGATACCGAAAGCACGGAAAGTAACGGTGCTGCGACCGATACCGCCTCGGAGCTGCCCTTGAATATTACGTTAAGAATGTTTTCAGAAAATATCAGCATTCCAAAAACAAACGGGAAAGATATGACCGAGCAAAGTCTGAGCGCGGAATCAAGCACCTGACGTTCCTTTGGCTTGTCATTTACTCTCATTGCATACGATATCTCCGGTACAAGCGCCGACGATATCGGCACTATAAACGCAGACGGAAATCCGAAAAGCGGAAGTGCAAGGCTCGTGTACGTGCTGTAAAGGTTCACCGCCATACTTTGACTTGCACCTGCTAACTGAAGTGCTGACGGTATTACGAGTGTATCGAGAAATGAGGTCGCGCTTAATACCACAGAGCCCAGCGTTATCGGAACCGATATTCTTATCAAGCGGCGCGCAATACTTCCGTCATACACTTGATGTGAGAAGTTTACTCCGTCCTCCGCTTTTTTTCTGTCAAAGCTCCTCTTGCCGAGGATAAGATACAAAGTAGATACTGCTTCTCCTACGGTAAGACCGAATACGGCGCGCGATGCTACCGTTTCGGGTCCCTTTCCCGCATCTATTGCGAGTATAGCAAGAAGGAGACCTGGGAAAAGCTTCCCTGCTGCTTCTATTATTTGCGATACTGCCGTCAGCTTCATTATGCCGTAGCCTTGAAAATATCCTCTCACCGCACCCGAGACAGCCATAAGAAGCACTGCGGGGGATATTGCTCGCAAGCATTCCGTCGCACCCGGGATGTTTAAAAGCTCCGCTATCTTCGGTGCGCTCACGTATAAGCAGACCGAAAGCAATGCTCCGAGCGTTCCGAAGAGGATGATCGCACATCTGTAGCTTACGATGGCAAGATCACGTGTTTTGTCCGCAGCACTCTTTGCAACTATTATAGATAGTGCCACGGGCAACCCCGCGGTCGACACGGATACCAAAAGTGCATAAAAATGATATGCCGCATTGAAATATCCCATTCCTTCTATACCGACACACCTCAGCATCGGTATTTTGAAGAGAACACCCATTACCTTAACGAAAAGTGTTGAAAGTATCAGCACTCCCGCGCCGGAAATAAAGCTTCCCTCCTTGAGTTGCGCAGTATTTTTTCTGTTTTTCAGCTTTTGCATCGGCAGAAGCCCCCGTTTTTATAATTTGCGAATGCACTTGCCATCGCAATATTATATATTACGCTTCTCTTCCGCCGCATAGAACACATCAGATGAATTCTCTGTAAAGCGAACCCGAAAGGAGGTATTCCTTTTTCATTTCCTCGATTCCGGATATTTTATCAAGTATATAATTTACCGTATTCTCATATTCGGCATTAGTTATTTTCCCGCGTCTCGAATGAGGCATGGAAAGTATCCTCTTGAGATATGGAGCAAGCATATTTACGTCGTATCCGAGCGTTGAATCTATGATGTGATCACAGCTGTCTGCATTCGGGAAGATGTGTTCCTCCTCGTTTTTTCGCACGCTGTCCCAAAGATAGAAGGAAAAGTCTGCCGATGCCGCTCTGAAATTGAAATCTCTTACTATTCTTCGGAGAAATCTAATCTCGTTCGGCTCAAACACCTTGCCGTCTATACCGATCTCACTTCTCGGACAAATGTATATACTGCGATACGCGGTATTACTCTTCAGTATGGATACGACCGACGGATACAACACCTGAATGCCCTCAAAAACGAACATATCATCGTCGTCTGCATCTATGATGTCTCCTATTCCTCTGCTTCCCGTTGGAAAATCGTACTTGGGAAGCACAACTCGGTCGCCCCTTATTATCTCCTCCGCACATTCGTGAAGGAGGTCAACGTCAATGGTGTCGGGAGAGTCGTAATCTATCTCGCCGTTCACACTGCGGGCGTCAAGAACGTCTCTCTCAAGGAAGAAGTCGTCAAGCGATATAACGTGCACCCTTTTTCCCGCACTGCCGAGCCTGTTGATGAGCATATTTGCCATCGTAGTTTTTCCCGAGCAAGTAGGGCCCGTAAGACCTATAACGTTAAGTCCCTTGGTTTCGGATATCTCATTGCATACCGCACCGAGTCGGTCAAAAAAGGCGGCGTCGCATTTTTCAACGAATCTGCGGGCTTCTTCATCTGTGTAATCGTTTCTCACCTTGATCATGTAACGGATCCTCTCAAAATTATTCTTCGGTAATTAATTGCTCTCCATAGAAATCGGATATCGTTTTCTCAAAGTGACTGTACGGATGCTCCTTGTTTTCGCATCTGAGGTACTCATACGGATATTTTGGGTTGAAGAGTCTGCATATTTTAGAATCTCCAATATTTGCGGGAACATACTTGACGAGCTTAGAAACAGCGCCTGCACCGACGGCAAATATACTGTGGATCTCCTCCATCATGTATATATTGTATCTGCCCTCACAGCCCGCCTTCGCAAAGCCGACGTTCTCAAAATTACCCATAGAGTTTTTTTGTCTGTACATATAATAAGGGGAATATCCGTTCAAGGGAAGCTGCATTTGTGAATAGTCTATGCAACGTCCGACATCTCCGCCACGCATTGAATAGATATTTGAATTTTTTCTCAAAAGCTCTGCACTCTTTTTAACGCAGAACGTGTGTATCGTAATGTTTGTCGGATCAAGATCGATTATCCGCTCAAGGCTGTTTGAGAACATATCAAAATCGTCTCCCGGCAAACCCGCGATAAGATCGGTATTTATATTTTCGATACCCGAGTTTTTGACTATCTCAAAGGCTCTGAAGAACTCGTCTACCGTGTGACGTCTGCCTATAGCGTCAAGCACCGACTGATTAAGCGTCTGCGGGTTTACGCACACTCTCGTTATTCCGTATTCCTTCGCTATTTTGAGCTTTTCTGCAGTTATCGTATCCGGTCTGCCGCCCTCAAGCGTAAACTCCTCTATGTTTCTCGAACCAAGGCACTTTCTTACGCAGGAAAGAAGATCGTTCAGCTGTGCCTCGTCAAGTATCGTGGGAGTACCGCCGCCTATGTATACCGTCTTAACGTTCAATCCGAGTCTGTCTATTATAGCAAGCGCGTCTTTTATCTCATTCTTCAATAAAACAAGATATTCGGGAATGAGAGTAAGAAGCTTCTTTGACGTATAGCAAACGAACGAGCAGTAATCACAGCGCGTGGGACAAAACGGAATAGATATGTATATACTGCAATCCTTCTTACCCGGATCACCTATTATTCTCTTCTCCGCAAGCGCAACGTCAACGCTGAGCTCCGCCTTCTTATAAAAAAGTCTGTAATCACTTACAAGCGTCTTCTTTGCCTTGGTCTTACTGTATCCCTTCATCAAAAGCTCACTTGCGACCTTTGTGGGTCTTACACCTGTAAGCATACCCCAACTTGAACGGTATCCGCAAAACTCGTTACAAACGGCAAGCACCGCGTTACCTACCGCTATCTTTTTGGTTCTCTTCTTCGTTCTGTCGGGATTGAATGCCACAGTACTTTCCTTTACGTATTCCTTGCCGTCCGCCAAAAATACTGCCTTTGCATATATGGACTCATCGGTCTCACTGTGATCTACTGTAAGAGAGTACGGACTCGTTTCATCGCTGTCCGAAAACTTCTCGCCCGGGAAAAATATCATACAGAGAGTCTGAACGTAATATCTGTTTATGTCCGAGTTCTCGTTATTAACCGTTACCTTCATATTTAACTCCAAATAAAATAGTTATTGCGTGTTACTTACTTTACAAGCTCCTTGCTGTCTATGATGAGCGTGACCGGACCGTCGTTAACTATACTGCACTCCATGTGCGCGCCGAACACACCCGTCTCAACGTGAATGCCGCAACCTCTGAGACATTCGGTAAAATATATATACAGCCTGTCCGCCTTTTCGGGTGCGGCTCCCTTCAAATAGTTGGGGCGGTTCCCTTTCTTGTAATCCGCATTAAGCGTAAAATTCGAAACAACGAGAGCAGAGCCTCCAACGTCAAGAAGAGAAAGATTCATCTTATCGTTCTCGTCCTTGAATATGCGAAGCTTTGAGAGCTTTACGGCAAGCACACTTGCGTGATTCTCATCGTCATCAGCCTCAACACCGAGAAGGATCATCAATCCGTTTTCACACTCTCCGGTTATCCTTCCCTCTACCTTGACCGAGGCTCTGCTTACTCTTTGTATAACTGCTATCATACCGTCTCCTTCATCACGAGAATCCTCTCGATACCTGGTCAACGTCCTCTATAGAACGTATTCTGGATACGATGGAATTCACATGACCTATATTCTTGCATCCGATCGTAAGGCTGACCGTGATCTTTGAGTCGCTTTTCTTTTGCATATTCATCTGAAGGATAGCGACCTTCATCTCGGCAAGCGCCGCAGTGAGATTTGCTATGAGCGTGATGCTGTCGAATGCGTGTACTTGGATCAAAGCCTCGTACATCTCTCCGTTCTTTGAGCTTTCCGCGCCCTCTTCCCAGCTTGCGTTTACCCATCTGTCCGCATTCTCAGGCTTTTCAAGACCCATAATAACGTTGGGGCAATCTCTCTTGTGTATGGATATTCCGTAGCCCTTCGTGATAAATCCGATGACCTTGTCGCCGGGCAGAGGATTGCAGCACTTTGCAAACTTGACCTGACATCCGCGTTCTCCGTCTACAACGATTCCGCCCTGCGTGTTTATCTTCTTTCCGATCGTTATCGGGATATCGTTTTCAGGTGTCGGCTCGGGTTCAACGTTGAAGAGTCTTTCGTACTCGTCGCGTATCTTTATTGCGATCTTTGATACCGCAAGACCGCCGTATCCTATCGCATTATATACGTCATCCGCGTTCATATATCCGATTCTGCCGCAGATGTTTCCGATTATCTCATCGCGCATAGAGTCGGTAAAGCTTCTGGAGATCTTCTTTATCTCTCCCTCTACCGCCTGCTTTCCCACTTCAATGTTCTCGGTGCGTTTTTCCTTCTTGAACCACTGACGGATCTTCGTCCTTGCTTCGCCGGTCTTAACGATCTTGAGCCAGTCTCGGCTCGGTCCCTTACTTGAAGACGAGGTAAGTATCTCGACGATCTCGCCGTTTTGAGGGACTCTGTCTATCGGAACGATCATTCCGTTGATCTTCGCGCCTATCATCTTGTTACCTACCGCAGAATGTATCGCATACGCAAAGTCTATAACGGTAGAGCCCTGAGGAAGCGCGATAACGTCGCCCTTGGGAGTAAATACGAATATTTCGTCGTGAAAGATATCTATCTTGAAGAGATGCATAAACTCGTCGGGGTCTCTCGTGTCGTCCTCGGCCTCGATAAGCTTCGATATCCATTCAAGCTTCTTGTCTATCTCCTCTTGTGAACGCTCGCCCGACTTGTATTTCCAATGAGCCGCGAAAGTCGGAGGCCAAGCGGTCTTAGGAAGACAAGTGTTAACTA
>JAZSLE010000072.1:0-2127 GCA_045535215.1 Eubacteriales bacterium | reverse complement strand
CGTAAGATATTTTGCAATATTAATTGATATTTTTTTCAAAAGGTGATATAATTATCAAAGAAATTCAAGGAGTTAAGCTATGACATACAGACCTGAGATACTTTCCCCTGCGGGAAATTTTGAAAAAATGAAGGCGGCTATCCTCTACGGTGCGGATGCGGTATACCTTGCGGGTAATATGTTCGGAATGCGTCAGGCGGCTGACAACTTTACGACAGAGGAGCTTCACGAGGCGGCAGAATATACCCACGAGCGCGGGAAAAAGCTTTATCTTACGGTAAATACGATGCCTAGAAGCAGACAGTACCCGATATTGAAAAAGTACATCTCGGACATAAAAAGCGTCGGCGTTGACGCCTGTATAGTTGCCGATCTCGGCGTGCTTTCGGTCATAAAGGATATTATTCCGGATATGGAGATACATATATCCACACAGACGAGCATAACCAGTGCTGAGACTGCAAAGGCGTACGCACGTCTCGGTGCAAAGAGACTCGTTCTTGCGAGAGAGCTTACTCTTGAGGAGATATCCGAGATAAAGTCGGAGCTTCCCGCAGATATTGAGCTTGAGACGTTTATTCATGGAGCTATGTGCGTTTCCTATAGCGGAAGATGTATGCTTTCACATCACTTGACGGGAAGAAACGCCAATATGGGTGCATGCACACAGCCATGCAGATGGAATTATAAAATCGTTGAAGAGAAGCGCCCCGAATCCCCGCTTCCGATAGAAGAGAACGAAAACGGGACATTTATTATGTCCTCAAAGGATATGTGTACACTGCCTATAATAGACAAGGTATGTGCATGCGGCACCGATTCACTCAAAATAGAAGGACGAATGAAGAGCGCGTACTATGCGGCAGTCATAACGAATGCCTACAGAATGGCGCTTGATGCTATCGCAAACGGAACGCTTAGCGATTCGCTTATAGCAGATCTTGTGAACGAGGTAAGCTCGGTGTCCCACAGAGAGTACTGCACGGGATACTACGAAAACGAGACCACCGCGGCGGCACAGCTTTGCGAGGATGTGGGATATATTCGCGAGAAGGCATATCTCGCTACCGCTTGCGAGGATATGCTGATACCTGCCGGAATAGAAGAAATAAATGAAAAAGGAAGAGTATATTCCTTTGTTCAGAGAAATAAAATAACGGTAGGCTCTACTGCGGAAATAATATCTCCGGGTAAGCTCGGACGCGGATTTGACGTTTCCGAAATGTATTCGGAAACGGGAGAACCAATAGGGAGCGCTCCGCATCCGTCAATGCGCTTTTTCCTCCGCGTGCCGTTTGACGTTGCGCCCGGAGATATCATAAGAGCATAATTATTAATAGGAGTTATGTATGATCTTTTTTGAAATATTGAAAGCTCTGCTTTTCGGAATAGTCGAGGGTATCACAGAGTGGTTGCCTGTAAGCTCTACGGGACATCTCATTCTGCTTCACGAGTTTGTTGAACTTGACGCGAGCGAGGCGTTTAAGGAGATGTTTGACGTCGTTATCCAGCTTGGAGCTATTCTTGCGGTCATCATCCTCTTTTTCGGTAAGCTTAATCCATTTTCTCCAAAAAAGGATGCAGCGGCTAAAAAGGATACGTGGTCACTTTGGTTCAAGGTAGCTATAGCCGTCGTTCCGAGTGCGGTCATAGGCATTCTTTTCGACGATATTCTTGATACTTACCTCTATAATGCATACGTTGTTGCCGCAATGCTTATAATATACGGCATACTGTTTATAGTTATAGAAAAAACAAGAAAAGAAAAAAGTATCGCTGTAATCGATATCTTCGCAATTACGTATAAGACCGCGTTTCTCGTCGGTATGTTTCAGATGCTTGCACTGATTCCCGGAACGTCACGTTCCGGAGCAACCATACTCGGTGCTTTGCTTATCGGATTCTCAAGAAATGCGGCTGCAGAGTTTTCCTTCTTTATGGCTATTCCGACAATGGCGGGAGCAAGCCTTCTCAAGGGCCTCAAGTTCTTCCTTGACGGAAACGCGATGTCCTCTACCGAGTCGCTTATCCTTATCGTAGCATTCGTTTCCGCATTCCCGGTATCGCTTGTGGCTATAAAGTACCTTACCGATTACGTAAAGAGACATACGTTCTCTGCATTCGGTG
>JAZSLE010000073.1:0-16998 GCA_045535215.1 Eubacteriales bacterium | reverse complement strand
TGGTCTCCTTGACCTCCTCGGGCTTTGTCTCCGCAGGCGCGGGCGCCTTCGGCCTTGCCGCTCCGGGAAGAGGAGCACCGTCTATATAATTATCGATACCAACTATCTGATTTGCTTTTGTTATTCTGTTAAAGAAAACGTCAAACGCCTCACCGTCAAGATATGCCTGCGCGGAAACGTCATACGACGTACCCTTCATAATGTCGGCAATATCCTTAAGCTTGATATCAAGGTCCTTGGACAATGTATTTACTTTAAACTGTTTCTTGGTAGTAGCTGCCATATAAACACCCTTTTCTGTATTTAAAATATCTATATAAACCCCACAGGGACGATCAGAGTAAATTTTTCTTTATAGCTTCGAAAAATCCCGAATCCGTGACTGCGACACAAGCGCTTCCGTTATGCTTCCCTACCGCACTGCCGAGCTTTATCATATCGTACTCGGTAAAAATTGCGGGAACACCGTAAAACGAACACTTATCCGATATCTTTTTTCTTGTGTTATCGGATATCTCCTTTGCGACGAGGACAAGAAGAACGTCCTTCTTCTCCCTCATCCTTTTGCATATCTCATCCACTCCGCACACAGTCTTTCCTGCCCTTCGACACAGACCGAGCGTTGAGAGTAGCTTATCATTCGCCATCTGCCACCTCTGCGGCAAGCTCGTCGTAGACGGACTCACCGATTTCACAAGATATTGAGTTTGCAAGTCTTCCGCTTTTTCTTGCTTTCTTCAGGCATTCGACTGAACGGCACATATACACGCCTCTTCCGTTCTGCTTTCCTATTCTGTCAAGCACCGCGATGCCCTCCGGAGTTCTTACTATTCTTATAAGCTCCGATTTTGCCTTCTGCGCTCCGCAGATGGCACATTTTCTGAGCGGGACCTTTTTTTCCTTCATTCCTCGGGATCCTCTCTTGTAATTCAGATTTCTTCCGATTCTTCCTCTATCGGGTCTCCTGTTATGTCTATCTTACAGCCTGTGATCTTTGCCGCAAGTCTTGCGTTCTGACCTCCACGGCCGATAGCAAGAGAAAGCTGCTCGGGATCAACGTAGACCTTTGCGCTTGCAGTATCTATCATAACTACAAGGTTTACCGTAGCGGGAAGGAGAGCAGACTTTATATACTCTGTCTTATCCTCGCTGTACGAGATTATATCGACCTTCTCGCCTGCAAGCTCTTCAACGATGTTCTCTATTCTGGACTTGTTCTGTCCGATACAAGCACCGATAGCGTCTATGCCTTCAGCTCTTGAACAAACTGCAACCTTGCTTCTCGATCCGGGATCTCTTGCGATACCCATAATAGCAATGTCGCCTGCTGCGATCTCGGGAACCTCAAGCTCGAAGAGTCTGCGCAAGAATCCGGTATGTCTTCTTGAGATCGTTATTGAAACTCCGTTCGCGCGTCTGTCTACCTCCTGGATGAACACTCTGATATTTTGTCCGACCTCAAGAGTCTCACCGGGGATCTGCTCCTTGAGTGTGAGGATAGCCTTGTGGTCGCCGAGGTCGATGATAACGTCGCCCGTTGCTCTGTCTATCTTATCTACAACGGCACTTACGATCTCCTCGCGGCGTCTCTCGTAGCTCTGCTGGAGCATCTTCTTCTGTGCCTCTCTTATATTGTGAACGATGACCTGTCTTGCCGCACCTACGCTGACTCTCTTAAGATCCTTTGCCTTGATCTCGTTCTCGTAAACGTCGCCTATCTTATATCTTCTGCTCTTAAGCTTTGCCTCTGCGAGAGATATCTCAACGTCGTCGTTCACTACCTCTTCAACGACGTCTCTTTGTCTGAAGAACTGGAGGTCCTCTTTGTCGCTGTTGAGCTGAACTCTTACTCTTATGTTGGGCTTGTCGTACTCTTTCTTGAGTGCGGATATCATTGCGGCCTCTATTTTTTCTACCATATAGTCCTTATCGATGCCGTACTCCTGCTCAAGAAGCTCAAGAGATCTGAAAAATTCCTTATTCATTTTTTTGATGGTCCTTTCACCGTTTTAAATTTTAAAATCCGTATACTGTCTTAACTCCCGAGACAGCCTCAAGAGATACCGTCTCACTGCTTTCGTCGTCGCCTACCGTAATAGCACTTCCGTCCTCGGATATGCCGAGCAATATCGCGTTAAAGGTCTTACTTCCCGAGTATTTGCCTTCCTTCATCGCGGAATAAAGTCCTACGCGTATTTCCTCGCCCACGAACGCCTCAAAATGCTCCTTACGCTTCAGGTCTCTCTCCACTCCGGGAGAAGATACCTGCAGGTAATACTCACACGGTATCGGGTCTGCCTCGTCAAGGGGCTCATCTATCGCACGGCTTACCTTTTCACAATCCTCGATATTGATACCGTTCTCACTGTCGAGAGTAATGCAAAGTATCTGCTCACTTCCCTCTCTGTAGAACTCAACGTCCCACAATTCGTATCCGAGCTCGGTAACTATCGGCTCCACTATCGGAAGCACCTTTGCGGAAACTCCCTTGTATGCGGAAAGCTTCATAAATCAAAAATCCCCCTAACAAACAATTAAGAGCGGACTCGCGCCCACCCTTGAAAAACTACCTATATATATTATACCACACTATAGAAAAAAATGCAATACCTTTTTTTGATTTTTTTCGTTTTTTTCAAAAAAAGAAGCGCCCCAAAGGCGTTTTTGCCCTTGGGGTGCTGTATATTGCCTATTCGTAGGACTCGTCGGCGTCGACAACGACCTTTTTCGATTCGTTTTCCACCTCGCTGTGTTGAGCCTCGCACACGCAAAAGCTCTTCAGTATCACGCGAACGTCCTCACGGGTAGGGAGAGGCTTATACGTGACAGACACAACGTCCTTTTCGGGGAACGGATCCGTATACACCGTCTCGTAGTAAAGCTTGTCTCCGATCATTGTCGGGAGCGTTGAATAGGACGCTTCTCTTAACGTATTGGAGTAGAGATAGTCCTCCATAGCTATAGACGATATGTTTGTTCCGTACTTTACGGGAAGCAGAGCGGTCGTACCGTCGCTGTAGCCTACCTCGTAGTTACCGATAAGAAAGGTCTCGTCCACAATGAAGGTACCGTCGTAAAAGCTCTTATACCTAAGATACATATCAGTCGTATGAACTATTTTTATGTCTTTTGTTTTTCTTCCCTTGAGGAAGAGTCTGTGCGTTTCCTTCAGAGCATCGAAAAGCTCATCCTTAAGCGGCCTTTTGCCGAAATCATCGCACCAGAACGCATACGCGCCGCTTACAAGATTGAGATACTGTCTGTTTCTCTGCATATATTCGGGATGGAGCGAGCCCCAGTTTGATATAACCCCACCCTTTGAGCCCCAAGAGACTCTCTTTTCCCAATTTTCAAAGCCGAGAACGGTAAGGTTGCCATAGACCATGTCAAAGCCGCGCTTGTGGTATATCTTATCGTAATTTTCTCCGAACGACCAATACCAGTTTATGTACGTAATGCCGTCGGGGAGCATATCGCGGCAGGGATAAAGCGCAGGTATCGGCTCAAAGCCGCCGTTTTGCTCGCGCGTTCTTCCGCTTCCGCCGAAAGGCTTTCCGTTCCGGTCGAATGCGCGGAGAAGCTTTTCAGCCCACATTATCGTGCCGACTCCCTTTTGGTCAAGATAGTTCTTTATCTTTATTACGTCGTCGGCATACAGCCTTGCAGGAGAATGCTTTCTGCATTTTTCGCATATTCCTATCGAATACGCCTCGTCGTGACCTATGTTTATGCGCTTCGGTCTGAATACGTCTATTACCTCATCGAGAATGTCAAATACGATCTTATATGACTCGGGGTTCAGCGGGCAGTACGTATCGGGATGCTTGTCGTCCGGTCTCTCGCTTATCTCGGGATGTGCCATAACGAGGTAATCGCAGTGGCTGAGAGTCGGGCATTCGGGAATGACCTCGATACCGCGCGACGTACAATAGTCAGCAAGCTCGCGGCAGACGTCCTGCGAGAGAAATCTTCCCTCTCCGTTGTCGCAGTGTATAGAATTCTTTTTCCAACCGTAAGTCTTTGTTTGGATCTCGGTAGCTCTTCCTGAGTAGCGCTTTATATCCTTACTGTATTCCACCCAAGTGGTGTTTATCTCGGGATGACGCTTGTACTCCATAGCGCCGCCGATCTCTATCATTACGTAATTATATCTGAGGTACGCGAGAAGGTCTATTATATCCTTGAAGAGACCTACGTTTTCATATGCGGGAAGATAAAGCTTATAGCATCTGAACTCGCAAACGGGATAGTCATATATAAGTCCCTCGCAGAGCTCGTCCTCCTCGCAAAGCTGTATAAGCGTGGCAAGACCGAAGCAGAGTCCGCGCGCACTCGGAGAGTAGACGGTAATGTCGTTTGAGATAACTATCGCGTATTGCTCTTCACTGTCTGAAAGAGCGCATTCTCGTTTTATTCTCTTGCGCAGAGATTCGGGCATGCCGAGAACGAACGAAATGCTGCCGCACTCACGCTTACCGTCAGTAGGAAGAAGGAGGCCGCTTGCGGCGCGTCTCAAGTAGTCCTTGGTCTCGCACTCGGATACGTTTATTTTGGTATTTACGGTGCAAACTATCGGCTTTTTCGCATTAAGCTTTTTAAGTTTGAAATTAAAGTACATATCATTCTTCTCCGTCCTGCTTTTTGTTTTCTTGGTATAATTATAGCATCAACATGTGAATAAAAAGACTTTACGCGAATGAACTTTCCGTTAACTGTGGCTGTATTCAAAAGTGCGGATAATGTCGAACGGTTTTTGCGCGGATATGAGTTTATCCCTATTGACTTCGCGGGAAAAATATGTTATAATTTTATCGTAAAGCAGGAAAGGAGAGTACGCCATGCTGATAAAGAAGCCGAAGCCGTTTGTAATACAGTGCGACAGCACACAGTTGAAGATAACCTCAAGAGAATACGTAATATGTCAAAACCCAACGGCACTCAATCTCTGCCACCTCGGTTTCACCGCGCTCCTTTCAAATAAGATAAGCATCCTCGTCTTTACGTCTCCCTGCGATGCGGCGTCTCTTTCTTTTGAGTTCGTTGACGGGAAGTACCGCGTTTTCCCAAACGGCAGACGCGATCTCGCGTGTCAGATAAGCAAGTGGGAGATAGAGGCGATAGACGGTCTGATAATGGACTGTCTGCTCGGAAAATACTCGGAGGAGGTCAACATAGACACCGAGCTTTCAAGCATCTACGGTCGCGTTGATTTCGTATTTATGATAAGCGATTTCTTTCTTTAAGATACATAAAAACAGCCCCATGGGGCTGTTTTTTTATATCAAAAGGAGCATAAGGAGGATTAGAACTGCTCCGTCGTCCCGATCGCCTCCACCCGCGATAAGCACAAAAAGCAATGCTAAGATCAAAAGTCCGTCGCCACCGATCTTGCTCTCAATTCCCTCCTTAATGCCGTTGACTATACCGTGCGTGCTCTCCTTGGGTAAGGAAGACGGATCTGCAGATACGGTCGGTGTCCGCTCGATAGGCTCCGGCAGCAACTCCGGCTCAGCGTTCTTGCGTGAAAAGGCGTTGCCGCTGTAGTTCTCGGGGACGGAATTAACTCTGAAGCTCGGATTTTTGAATGGGTGTATATGTGACTGCTTATACATTCTTATCACCTCCGAGCAAGGATGCAAGCAGCGAGAGATCGGTCTTTCCGAGAAGCGAGCCTACACTTCCGAGCCGTTCGATAGTGTCGAGTGCCGCGCGTCTCTTCTCATTGAGATACGGGCGCAGTGCACAAAGGAGCGCGCTTCTGTTGCTTTCGGCAGACGAAATCTTTGGCGTCGGCAAGGGAGGGTCGCCATCAGGCTCCTTTTGTGTCGGAGCACCTCCAAGTCCGAGCTCGTCGGCAATTCCTTTTATGAGATCGGGTCTTGCGAGGAGCTTGCCTATCATGTCCCCTATCGCACCGTCGGTGGGAAGGCCCGCAAGAGCGTCGCCACGGTCATCCATTGCCTTTTCCTCCGCCCTTTGACGAGAAAAGCACCGAAAGGAATCTTTCTATGTCTGCGTCGCTTGCATTTGAAAGCACGGTGCGAAGCATTGCTATCTCGCTTTTCCCTATATTCATATTTATTTTGTTTTCGGCGCAAAGCCCCTTGACCATCAGAAGAAGCTCGTCGTCGGGCAAAAGCAAGAGCTGCTTTACCGTATTTTTATCGGGTCGCATATCATCACCTCCGTTCCTTTGCCATTATATGCAGTGAGGTAACGAAAGGTTAAAACACAAAAAAAGAGCACCCTTTGCGGGTGCTCTACATATTTTACGTAATTATCTTACGCTTATCTTCTTAACTGCTACCGCACCTGCGAGAGATACGAGAGCGATGAGAACGATGAGCATTGTGCCGTCGCCTGACTCTACGGGAGGAATCTCGGGTGTGGGAGTTGCGGGAGGAGCGAACGTAGACTCAGCAAGTGTGAAGCCTGCGATCTTAGCTGTGCTTGCTGTTCTCTCGGGAAGAGCCTCGATAGCTGCTACAAGCTGCGCGGGTGTAGCATCAGCGGTGGAGGTGTTAAGAGCCTCTGCGCTGTTTGCAAACGAGAAGGAAGCCTTTATTTTGCCAACTGTAACGCAGTTATCAATCACAATGTTAGTTGCGTCGGGAGCATAGATAGTAGCTGCAAGTCCGCATCCGCGGTCGCTTCCGCCGCCAACGCTGTCAAATTCGCCGGTATTTACACAATTAACGAACGTATAGTAGTCATATCCGTTTCCGGGGTAACCGGTAATAGCACCTGCATGAGCGTATGCCGTTGCACTGGCAGTCTCTGCAACTACCTTACCTGTGTTTACACAGTTGAGAGTATCAACGTGGAGATCCTTGCCGGGCCATGTGGTATTGTTTACGTATCCTTCTGCCCAAATACCGCCCACTAAAACAGTATTGCCGCCCTTAGCACTGAGGTTGCCGTTGTTTACACATCCCTCAAATACTACGCCTACTGCGGAGCTCTCGTCACCGGCCTTACCGCCACGTGTAATAACGCCTGCGAAGCCACCGAGTCTTACATTCTGAACAGTGTCACCGATATCAACGGTTACATTACCGTTGTTTGTGCAGTTCTTGAACGTTGTACGGTTTGTCTGACCGCATACACCGCCGGAACGAATCTGCTGTGTTCCGGTTATGCTGAGATTACCTTCGTTAGTAACGTTCTCTATGAGAGCGTAGAATGCATATCCCATAACTGCGCCGGTTCTTATCTGACCGGAAACGTTTGTAAGAGTAACGTCTACGTCGGAAACTACGTTGAGAAGGTAATTCTTATTAACTACCGTGGTAGCATTGTCTTTTGCAAGCCAACCTACAACACCGCCGATACCTGCTCCGCGGGTAACGTTGTCTGCTGTGATCTCGCCTACGACCTTAAGGTTAGCGATACCTGCTTCGTATGTGGCAGAGGAAGATACGTATCCGAAGAGACCAACGAAGTCGGTTTCAACCTTTGTGATTTTAAGACCGGTTATGGTCTTGTTGCATCCATCGTATACGCCGCAGAAGGGTTGACTGGACGTTCCGATAGGAGTCCACTCATTACCGCCGAGGTCGATGTCTGCTGTCTGTGTGAAGTACTTGCCCTCATATGTAGTTCCGGCAGCAACCTGCTCCTGGAGATACTTGAGGTTAGCGCCGTCCGCGATGAGGTACGGAGAAGTTGCTGTTCCTTCACCTGTGAATGCTGTAGACGCTGTGCCGTTCCATGCAGCCGCACTTACGTTAACGACCACCATAGTGAGCATCATTGCTACAACGAGAGCGATAGATAAAAATTTTTTCATTTCTCTTATTCCTTTCTTAATTTGGTTCGGATGTATTATTGTAATACACATTAATTATATCACAAAAGAATATTTTTGTCAATAACTTTCAAATTATTTTTTTAAAATTCGAAAAAAAACAGTACTTCCCACAAAAGCCACAAGCAAAGCTCTGCACAAAAATCCGACAGACAAAAAAACGCCCCGACAAGCCGCTTTGACCATCGGGACGTTGAATCTGAATATGATATTACCTTACCCTGAGCTTCTTGAACGTAAGAGCACCTGCGAGAGATATCACAAGGAGTATTACGATAACGTAAGAGCTGTCTCCAACCTCGGTAGACGGTGGAAGGGGTGCAGAGCCTTCGGGCTTCGGTATGGTATCTGTAACGTATTCGGTATTGGTAAGTGAGAAGCCCGCTATCGACGTGATCAACGTGGGACGTCTGTCCTCCTCGATCTTGAGAAGTGCCTCGCGAATAGTATCGTCGTCAGCATTTTCGGTGCATTTTATTACTCTGTTGATAGAGTAGTAATACACGTTAGAGGACGAGATGCATTTCTTTACGTAAGAGGTGGAGTCGGCCTTTCCGTCAACGCTGTAATTCATTACGGAGATTATACCGGCATTTCTCTGTTCCTTACCGCCTATACTGTTTATCTTACCCGTATTTACGCAATCCTCTATTCTGACGTACTGATACTTGAGGTAGCTGAAGATACCGCCGACGTAAGGGTACGCGGTGGTTGAATTCTTTATCGTTCCGGTTATCTCACCCGTATTTACACAGCCGATTATATGGAGGTTGAGAGGCTTACCGACGTAGGAATAACCGGGACCGGATATTCCGGAAACGTAGGGGTATACGGTAGTCGTAGTAACGTCTATATCTCCGTTATTTACACACGCAAAGAGAGTTACGTTTCGGTTGCCTGCCGTTTCTCTATTGATGGGCATAGCGATGATTCCTCCGACGTTGGGAGTCTTGCTTCCTACCTCAACGGTTATCTTTCCGTTGTTGGTGCAGTTGCATATCTCAAGAAGGTTTCCTTGCGAAACGATACCGCCGATTCTCGAATCCTTTGTTGCCTGCTCAATGAAGTATATGCTTCCATTGTTCGTGCAGTTCTCTATTACAGCGTAATGGCAAAATCCTGCGATGCCGCCGATTCTCGGCTCGGTCGTCTTTGCAGTCACCGCAACGTCAACGTTTGTAACTATATTGAGAAGGTAAAGTCTTGCGGTCCTCTCGACGTTATCCTTGCCCATCTCGGCAACAAGTCCTGCCGCCGCCTTACTCGTGTTTGTGGTGGTTATGATACCGCTGACAGTGAGGTTAGCTATTCCGCATTCCTTGGAATCTCTTACGTCAACGTAGCCGAAGAGAGCGGCGTGCTCGGACGTAGCGGTGATGCTGAGACCCGATATTTCGTGGTTTGCGCCGTCATACACCCCGGAAAAGGGCTTGTCGGTGCATCCTATAGGAGTCCATTCCTTATTGCCGAGGTCGATGTCGGCTGTCTGGACGAAGTATTTTCCTGCGTAGTTGTTTCCTGCATTGACCTGCTCTGCAAGATATCTGAGTTCTGCTCCGTTTGATATAGCGTAGGGACTTACCTGCGTTCCCTCACCCGAAAACGCTGAGGAGGACGTGCCGTTCCAAACTTCAGCTGATACTGCTACGGGTAATATCACAAGTATCATCACACTCACGAGAAGAAGCGATATTATCTTTTTCATTTCGTCATTTTCCTTTCCTGCCGAAGAACGTCCTCAGACGTTTGCATACTTGAGCTTATCAAGGTAATTCTGAAGGATTATCTGTGCGCTGAGCGCATCGATCACTTTTTTTCTTTTCTTTCCGTACGTGCCTGCCTCGCCGAGATATCTCGCGGCCTCCATCGTCGTCATTCTTTCGTCGCAGAAGTCAACGCATATGCCACTCATCTCCTCGATAATGCCGCCGAGGTATTTGCACTTTTCGGCTCTGTTTCCGTGGCTTCCGTCCATATTGACGGGAAGTCCTATTATTATACCCGAGACTCCGAGCTCGCGGGCGATCTCACTTATCCTTGCGGCGCAATCATTGATGCCGTTATTGGTTATCGTTTCCCTTGCGCTTGCGATGAATCTCGTTTGGTCCGACACGGAGACTCCGGTTCTCTTGTCTCCAAAGTCGACACCGAGAAGAGCGCCCTTGCCGTTTATTATCTCATTCCTCATTCCACATTTCTGCCGTTGCCTTGCATATGCCGTCTATCCAAGCAAACAGATCCTCGTAAACAGTTTTTCTCTCAACGTCGTTAAGTATCTCGTGTCGGCTGTCCTTGTATATCTTGCAGCGGAGATTTTCAACGCCCTCAGCGGCAAGCATCTCGCACACCTTGACCACTCCGCGTCCGTAGTCACCGACGGGGTCGTGAAGTCCGGAGACGAGAAGAACTGGTAGAGTCTTGTTTATCTTTGCCGCCCACCCTCTGTTGTTTACCTTATCGATAAGGTCGAACAGATCGCGGAAGCCGCTTGCCGTAAACGGGAATCCTGCGAGCGGGTCGTTTTCGTACTTTTCTCTCTCCTCGGACACACTTGTCAGCCATGCGAACTGTCCCTCGTCCTTCGGGAAGGTCTTGTTATAGCTGCCGAACGCCATAGCGTTTATAAGTCCGGAACGGTTGTATTCACCGCGCATTTTCTTATTTATAAGTGCGACAATCTTGCCGAGCTTTGCGGGATTACCGGGTCCTGCGGTACCCATTATAATGCAGGAATCGGTCATCTCGGGATAGAGAGATATGCAATATCTTGCGATAAAGGAGCCCATACTGTGTCCGAGAAGGACGTGCGGGAGCTTCGGGAATCTCTCCTTGATGATCTCGGAGAGCATATATACGTCGGATGCAAGCATGTCCGCGCCGTCGCTTTCGGCGATATATCCGAGACCGGAGGGGCAGGTAGCGGTGTATCCGTGACCGAGATGGTCGTTTCCGCATACTATATATCCGTTATTTACAAGGTATTCGCAAAAAGGCTCGTATCTGAGGAAATACTCGCTCATACCGTGAACTATCTGCACGATTCCCTTGTAATTATCATCGAAGGGTATATACGCATATCCCGCGATATCGGTAACGCCGTCTGAGGACGGGTATGTAAATTCGTCAAGTCTGTATTCCATTTCACACCTCACATTTATTTCTTTGCGCAAAAATAGGTTCCTACGGGTGCTCCGTCGAGCAGGCTGTAAAGAGTGTCGGGACGGTGGCCGTTAAGTATTACCATAGGTATTCCCGCATCGGTAAGTATCCTTGCCGCTTCAAGCTTTGTCGCCATTCCTCCGGTGCCTCTATCGGTTCCCGCGCCTCCCGCAAGCTGCATAAGAGCATCGTCGATGCATTCAACGCGCGGAATGAACACTGCATTAGGGTCTTTTCTGGGATCTCTATCGTAAAGGCCGTCTATATCCGACATATTGAGAACTATGTCCGCCTTTGAGACGAGTGCAACGTACGCAGAAAGAGTATCGTTTCCACCGAACTTTATCTCTGCGGTGGATACGCTGTCGTTTTCATTTACTATCGGGATGCAGTCCATCTCAAGAAGGGTATTGAAGGTATCCTCGCACGCATTTCTGCGGACGGGATCGTCTGTTACGTCCTTGGTCATAAGGATCTGGGCTACGGTGTGTCCGTACGAGGAGAAGAACTTATCGTACATTCTCATTATCTCGCTCTGTCCGACTGCCGCCATAGCCTGCTTCTCTCTTACCGAAGACGGACGTCTGCCGAGCTTTGTTCTTGCAACGCCTGCACTGACAGCACCCGACGATACGACGATTATCTCCTTACCGGAGTTCTTGAAGTCGGACAGTATCTTGACTATCTCCTCCATACGTCTTACGTTGAGGTGTCCGGTATCGTGGGTAAGAGTAGACGATCCGAGCTTTATCACTATTCTTTTGCATTTTTGAAGTTCGCTCATTGCTTTTCTCCTAACGCGGAAAGGAATCGTACGGGGTCGGTTTAAATGTTTAGCAGATGTTAACAGTATGTTAAATCGCAGGTTGCCCGTAACAATAGGTTTGACTTTTCGGTGTTTTTGTATTATAATAATATTAGTATACAATAAATCCCCTTCTTTTTCAAGTACTTTTTATGAATTTTTAAAAGAAAGTAAAAATTATATTCGGAAAGGACGTGCCTTATGAACAACAAGTACGCACTCAATATTGACGGGATAAACATTTACGTCAGAAGCGACGAGAGCGAGGCCCGCGCAAACGAAATAGCAAATATGCTCAGCAGAAGGATCCGTGCGATACATACGTCATCACCCAACTGCTCGAAGACGGAGGCGGCGCTCATATGTGCGCTTGAATGCTGCTCCGATTATATGAGGATCCTTGAAGAGCGCGACGAGGCGAACAGGGAGATAGAATCACTCAAGAGGACTATAGCGCTGCTCAAGGACTGATCTGCTCAGGGAAGGATATCCGATGTACAGGGACAAGCAAGAGCTTCTCTCCCCTGCGGGAGATAACGACTGCCTTCGTGCCGCAGTTTGCGGAGGTGCGGATGCGGTATATTTCGGCGCGTCCGCGTTCAACGCGCGGGCGAGAGCCGCAAATTTCAAGGGAGACGATATGCGCGCCGCGATAGACTACTGTCATTCGTACGGCAAGAAGGCATACGTCACCCTCAACACCGCCATAAAGGAGCGCGAGCTTGACAGTGCGCTCTCGCTTGCCGCAGAGATACACGATGCGGGGGCGAATGCGGTAATATGTGCAGACATAGGTCTTATCAGCCTTATAAGACAACAGCTCCCCGCTCTTGACGTGCATATAAGCACACAGGCGGGCGTTCATTCGCTTGAGGGAGCGGAGCTGTTTGCGGATATGGGCGCGCCGAGAGTAGTCCTCGCAAGAGAGCTTGAGCTCGGAGAGATAAAAAGAATAACGAGCCTCAGCCGCGCGGAGACCGAGGTGTTCATCCACGGGGCGCTCTGCGTTTCGGTCAGCGGAAGGTGTCTTTTTTCCTCTCTCGTCGGAGGGAGAAGCGGAAACCGAGGCGAATGCGCGCAGCCGTGCAGACTTCACTACGAGAACGGAAAATACCTTCTCAGCCTTAAAGATCTGTCGCTTGCACGTCATATGCAAGAGCTGTGCGATGCGGGAGTTGCATCCTTCAAGATCGAGGGAAGGCTCAAATCGGCGGACTACGTTTACCGCGTAACGTCGATATACAGAAAGCTTCTCGACGAGTGCAGAGATGCTACCGATGCCGAGATGCTGAAGCTTGAAAGAATATTCTCAAGAGGCGGATTCACCGACGCTTACTTTACGGGACGAATCGGTACGTCGATGAACGGCATCAGAGGAGAGCAGAGCGAGCCGAAGCCCCCCGTTCCCGTGATGGAGGAGCCGAAGATACCGCTCACCTTGAATGCAAGAATAGAAAGAGGACGTCCGTTCTCGGTAAGCTACACAACAAGCGAGGGCTTGGGCGCGGCGGCTGAGGGGCAGGTTCCCTCGGAGGCACTGTCTCGCCCCATGTCAAGAGAGGACTATCTACGTCCGCTTGCGGCACTCGGCGGAACGCAGTTCGTTTTGTCAAAGGCAAGCATTACGTATGACGAAGGTCTGATGCTTCCCGTATCCGCGCTGAAGGATGCGAGAAGAAGGGCTATTGCTCTGCTCGGCGGAAGCTACAAAACAACGAGAGACCACATCAACGTTTCCTATAAACCGAAGACAAGGGGCATGCAAAATGCCGTAAGAAGTGCAAAGTTCTATAACGAAAAGAACGTTACCGAGCTTGCAAGGCGTACCTTCGACGTCATATTTATAAAGGCCTCAAGATTTGATCCCGCCATAGCAAACGGAGCGTTCTTGCCCGAGGTAACGTCGGACAAGAGTATGAAGGCGCTCACCGAGGAGCTTGGAAGGATCAAGGCGCTCGGATGCGAGCACATCCTCGTTTCGGACGCAGGTCAGCTTGCCGCGGCAAGAGATGCGGGCTTCACGTCAATACACACCGACGTAGGCTTCAACGTATACAACACGGTCAGTGCAGAGCGCTTGATATCACTCGGAGCGTCAAGAATATTGGCGTCTCCCGAGCTCTCGCTCCCCGCACAAAGAGAGCTTGGATGTGCGTACGCGATATACGGACGCATGCCGCTTATGATACTGAAAAAGTGCATAGGCAAGGAGCTTATCGGATGTAACGAATGCAAGCGAGGAGACGGCGTATTCTGCTTCAAGGACCGCAAGGGCGTGACCTTCACGGGAATGCGTACAGACGGGCACGGAAGCGTTATATTCAATTCGGTACCTACGTACGTCGGAGATCTGCCCGAGGCAGGTTCTCTTCGCGACGTACACTTCATATTCACGCTTGAGGATGCAAACGAGACGGACAGAGTCATCGATGCATATCTCTCGCGCTCCTCTCTCGGAATACCGGTAAGGAGAATAAAATAGACATTTTGGAGAAATTATGAAATTCGTTATCGTTCCCGATTCGTTCAAGGGCACGCTTACCGCGAAGGAGGTTTGCGAATACGTTGCGGACGGGATACTTTCCGAGCTTCCGGATGCGGAGATAGTATGCATACCGGTAGCTGACGGCGGCGAGGGTACGGCAGACGCTCTCGGCGCAGAGATAACTCCCGTATCGGTAAGCGGTCCGTTTGGCGAGGCCTGTGACGCGTTTATCGGTCGCATAGGAAACACCGCCGTAATAGAGATGGCGTCCTGCGCGGGACTTCCGCTTGTAAAGGACAAAAAGAACCCCGAGATAACCACTACCTACGGCGTCGGAGAGCTTATTCTCCGCGCGCTTGACGACGGTGCAAAAGATCTGCTTTTATGTCTCGGAGGAAGCTGCACGAACGACTGCGGATGCGGAATGGCGGCGGCTCTCGGCGCGCGCTTTACCGATGCAAACGGAAAAGAGTTCGTTCCGGTAGGTGGTACGCTCAGGAGTATAGCGTCGATCGATCTTTCTAGTCTTGACAAACGGCTTTCGCGGGTGAGCATACGCGCTATGTGCGACGTAAAGAATCCGCTGTTCGGAGAGCACGGAGCGGCGTACGTTTTCGCTCCTCAGAAGGGTGCAGACGCAGAAGCGGTCATACGTTTGGACGCGGGGCTTCGCAACTTTGCGGCACGTTGTCTTGAGGACCTTAAAATAGACGTATCCGAGCTTCCCGGCGGTGGTGCCGCGGGAGGCATGGGCGCGGGCGTCGTTGCGTTGCTCGGCGGCTCACTTGTAAGCGGTATAGACGCGGTGCTTGACACTGCGGGCTTTGATTCTCACATTATTGGTGCAGATGCGGTCATAAGCGGAGAGGGACGGCTCGACTCACAGAGCTTCGGCGGAAAGGTCATCTCGGGAATAGCAAGCCGTATGAAGGACAGCGGTATTCCGCTTATCGCGATATGCGGAAGCATCGACCGCGAAATTGACGACCTCAGCGGCATCACGGCGGCATTTTCGGTGCAGAGCACTCCCCTTCCCTTTGGGGGGGCTATAAAGCACTCTCCGCGCGACATATATTTCACATCGAAGAATATTGCAAGGCTTCTTGCTTTTAAAATACTTTAAGCATTAAGGAGGACAAACAATGCTTGATATAGGAATTATCACTTCTTTAACCGGAGATCTTGACGAAAGATTTAAGCAGCTCAAGGAGCTCGGTCTTACGTCCTGCCAGCTTAATAACTACGATCCCGCCAATTTCACAGACGAGCGCGCGGAGGCAGTTCTTGCAGCAAGCGAGAAGTACGGAATAAAGATTTCTGCAGTATGGTGCGGATGGCCCGGACCTGCAGTATGGAATTTCACAGAGGGACCCGCTACGCTCGGTCTCGTTCCCACAGCATACCGCTTCCAAAGAATGCAGGCTCTTATTGCGGGCGGAGAGTTCGCACTCAAGATAGGAGTTACCGACGTTATCACTCACGTTGGCTTTATCCCCGAAAATCCGTCTACGACCGAATATGCAGAGGTAGTATCCTGCATTAAGTACATCGCAAACAACTATAAGGCAAAGGGTCTCTGGTTCCTCTTTGAGACAGGTCAGGAGACTCCCACGACGATAATGAGAGTTATCGAGGACGTAGGAACCGAAAATCTCGGCGTAAACCTCGACCCCGCAAACCTTCTTATGTACGGTAAGGCAAATCCCTGCGACGCGGTAGAGATATTCGGCTCTTACATAAGAAACGTTCACGGCAAGGACGGAAACTATCCCACCGGAGGCAAGTCGCTCGGCAAGGAGGTAAGAATGGGGGACGGAAAGGTCAACTATCCCGAATTCCTGCGCCGTCTCAAGGCGGTAGGCTACAACGGTCCTATCACAATTGAAAGAGAGATCAAGGGTGAAAAGCAGATCGCGGACATAATCTACGCAAGAGACCTTCTTACAAAGCTTTACAGCGAGATATACGTTGAGGGCTGATAATCGATAACACACCGGGAGAGCACGAAAATGGCAGACAAGAAAAGCAAAAAAGAAATATTTGAATCCTTTCCTATACCAAAGGCGGTAGCTGTTCTCGCCGTGCCTACCGTTATCTCCCAGCTCATATCAATAATATACAATCTCGCGGACACGTATTTCGTCGGAATGCTTGATAACCCCTATCAGGTAGGCGCGATCAACGTTTGCCTTCCGCTGATGCTCACCTTCACCGCTCTTGCCAACCTTTTCGGCGTGGGCGGTGCGGGAGTCATCTCGCGATTGCTTGGCAAGGGTGACACGCACGGCGCAAAAAAGGTGTCCGCATTTTGCGCTTATTCGGGGATTACAGTTGCGCTCGTCTACTCTGCGCTGGTGCTTATCTTCAAGGAGTCGCTCCTTTATTTTCTCGGTGCTGACGATACAACGTTCACTTACTCGGAAAGCTATCTCTTCTGGGCTATCGCGATGGGCGGTGCGGTAAGCGTACTGAATCCGCTTCTGGCACATCTCGTAAGGGCTGAGGGCGGAGCGTTCCATGCGAGCATCGGAATGAGCATGGGTGCGATAATAAACATCGTACTTGACCCGATAATGATACTCGGATTGGGCCTTGAGGTAACGGGTGCGGCGATAGCGACTCTTATAGGCAATTTCTGCGCGAGTATTTATTTCCTGATTTACATACTGAGACGCAGGAAGATCGGCGTTCTCTCGCTCGTCCCGTCGCTCGTGAGTGCAAAGAGAGTATTTGATGTTTTGT
>JAZSLE010000069.1:0-3106 GCA_045535215.1 Eubacteriales bacterium | reverse complement strand
TAGTTAACTCCTAAGACCGCTTGGCCTCCGACTTATAAACATCCCCTCTATGGACGGCTATAAGGAGGTCTCCTCCGTATCCAATGCAAGAGACTACCAGGCTCGCAGAGGTATGATGAGAGTAAAGAGAGACAACGGCAAGATAGAATACGTACACACCCTCAACGGATCGGGCCTCGCAACGTCAAGAATTCTTCCCGCACTCGTTGAGCAAAACCAGAACGCAGACGGAAGCGTAAACGTCCCCGACGTTCTCCGCAAGTATCTCGGCGGACTTGAGAAGATAGAAGTAAAATAAGAAATACACAAAGGAGGCCGTATGCAGCAGCTTAGCTTTCTTCTGTATCGGGCGATCCTCGGTAAGGAAGCGGGAACGTTCTCGCAGATCATAGCAGAACTGTGGGAATATATAAAAACAAAATATTTCACAATTGAATACCGTGAATATGACAACCTCGGAATCAACCTCACCGGCGGACGCTTCAGCGTCGAAACCTTCATCATATGCGTAGGCATAGGTATGATAATAGCCTGCTTTGCGGCATCGTTTAACAGAGGCGCACTCGGACAGTTCGTAAAGGAGCTTCTCTCCGAGGAATGCCTCTCGCCCGAAAAGGCAAAGACGTTAAATGAGCTCGGCTTCGGAAGAAATTCCGCAGTCCGCTCCGCAGTCAGAAAAAACAGGATCCTCAGAAAGTATCTCAGATGCATTGAGGAGGACAACGGAACCCTTATGACAAAAAGCAATAAGGAGGGAACGGTTGCTCTTGAGGAAGCGCACTTCTACATCCCCGAGGAGCATAAGTACGTTGCATCTGTCAGATTTGAGGAAAAGAAAAAGGTCCCCGTGATCATGTATATAATAATGGTGATCGCGATAATAGCACTTACGATATTCCTTATCGGTGTGCTCCCCGACCTTCTCGGCTTCCTCGACAGCTTTGTAGGACACATAAGACCGGATTCAAACATACTCACTTAATATCAAGGAGACGTAATGGGAAAGCAGAAAAAATATTACCCTCCGTATCTTAAGGTCTTCATAATAGCCGGTGTCAGCCTTACTCTCGTGATAGCAATACTTATCGGATTGCATATCTCACGCTACAGATATCTGAAGTTTGAGTTTGACGACGGTACCGAAGCGACCTTTTTCGGAACGGTTGACCTTGACGGCAATCCGTACAACGGAAACGCAAATATGCCGAACGGTGAGGAGATAGAGTTCAAGGACGGTGTCATCTACCGTGCGAACGGAGACAAATACGACGGTGAGCTCGACGGACTCGAATATCACGGCAAGGGCGTTTTGTATATGTCCGGCGGCGCGATATATGAGGGAACCTTTGACCATGGTAAGATCGTCGGTACAGGCAAGTATATCTTTGCGGACGGCGACGTATTTGAAGGAGACATTTCCTCCGGCTCGAAGAACGGATACGGAAAATACACCTGGGCGGACGGAAGCGTCTACGAGGGTGAATACAAAAACGATTATCAGCACGGAAGCGGAACTATGAAATGGGCGGACGGTACGATATACGTCGGCGAATATTTCAAGGGAATGAAGCACGGACAGGGCAAGTACGTCTATTTGGACGGCTCTACCTATGAAGGCGAGTTCTACCGCGACTTAAGACACGGAACCGGAAGCTACTTCTGGAGTGACGGCTCCTACTATACGGGCGACTTCTTCTGCGATATCCGTCAGGGAACCGGACGCTACGTCTGGTCAAACGGCGATATGTACGAGGGCGATTTCCATGAAAACACCGCCACCGGTTACGGCAGATTCGTATGGAGCAAGGGAAGATATTCCTATGAAGGCTACTTCAAAAACGGAGAGGTAGTCCCTGCGGTCGCTTCTTAACTGCAAAAAAATGAAAAAGGGACTCGGTAAATGCGAAAAGGTTGCGCTCCGAGCCCCTTTTTTGTATGTACAATCTGCCAAAAATCGTTTTTATTTGCATTTTCACTTGACAACACTCGGTTGTCGTGCTAAAATAGTAGTCGAAAAAGCATAAAAAGGAGATGACACCGTGCAGCTTTGGACAAAAGAACACCTTTTGCAAATAATACCAACCGCCGTAGCTATGATAATAATAGCGCTTATACTCAATAAGTTTATCGGTAAAAAGTCGCTGAAGGTAAGAATGATACCCTTTCAAATCGGCGCAGTTATCCTGCTCTTGAGCGAGGTCTTAAAGCAGATATTTTCGTTTGGCAGAGGCTACAACCTCTACCATATCCCGCTCCACGTTTGCTCGCTCTTTGTTTTCCTTATTCCCATTACGGCATTTTATAACGGAAAGCATAAGGACGCGGTAAATACCATAACGTGCAGCGTTTGCGTGTCCCTTCTGCTCTTTATGACGATATATCCGAATCTGATATACTCACCCGATAATATAACAAACTTCTTTAACGACTACTTCGATTTCCATACCGTATTCTTGCACAACCTCGTCCTCTTTGAGTTGATACTGATAGTCGTTCTCAGATTGCATAGCAATAAGAGCGGTAAGAGCTATCTTTTGCATATGACCGTATTCTCCGCCGCATATTCGTTGATAGCCGCGGTAATGGCGCAGATACTCAAGGTGAACTTCTCAAACTTCTATACGTGCAACGTCGGACCCGTAGCCGCAATGGTTGATTCCGTAAAGGTGTCCGTAGGATATGCGGTGGGACAGACCGTATACGTTTCGGTATTATTCGTTTTGCACGTCCTCTTCTTTATGGGCTCATATGCCGTTTGGCGCGCGATCGATAAGATGAACTCAAAATTGCGCAAGAGCGCGGATTGACAGACTTACGTTTGCCTTCACTTTTATAAAATAAAGAAAAGCTCTTCGCTGTGCGAAGAGCTTTTCTTGTTTTATGAAGCGAAACGAATGCGATCCGATTCTTATATTGTAATTTTCGACTTCATTCTCATATGTGTATAGGCTCCACGGCCTGTTTTTTTGCTTGCTGCTGACGATCACATCACACCGAGGTTCCTCATTATGATGTACGCGGTATAAAGAGCATACGCCAAAATAAGTACGATTCCCGAAAGGCGGCAAGTCGGATCGTAGCCATGTCGTTCTGTGAGCCAAGGAGT
>JAZSLE010000191.1:0-6487 GCA_045535215.1 Eubacteriales bacterium | reverse complement strand
GCACAGGTCGCCCGTGACGGTGACGTAATCTCCCGTCCATGAATATCCCGAAGAATTAATAAGCCCGGGATTCAGTCCGAGCAGAACGTGCGTCTGCACCTCTCCTGCCTGCACCTTGGTGGCATCCACGTCATGACCGTTAAGAAGATTGATAGTCTGTGCCACCATCTCCATATGACCAAGCTCCTCTGCGGCGATATCAAGAAAGAGATCCTTGATTTCGGGATCCTTGATCCTGAAGCTCTGCGACATATACTGCATTGCCGCCTTGAGCTCACCGTTACCGCCGCCAAGCTGTTCTTGAAGCAGTACGGCGTACTGCGGGTTCGGTCTTTCGACCTCTACGGGATGGAATAACTGTTTTTCGTGTTTGAACATAGCAATATTGACCTCCGTTTATGGATTTAATACTATTATTTCACATAACGTGTAGGCGTATACTACTATATTCTTTTATTATCCGTCGCGGGATTGTCGATCAGCTCACCTTGTTCGGTGAAGCGTGAGCCGTGGCAGGGGCAATCCCATGTGTGCTCGGCTTTGTTGTATTTGAGGGCGCAACCGAGGTGTGGACATCGAGGGGCGGTGGGCGTAAGAAGTCCGATCGTAGACTCGAAAGCGTTTACTGCAAGCTGCGGGTGAAAAATAGTGCGTGAGGGGTCGAAAACGGCAGCATAGGGGTTAGGCTTTCCCTGAACGAGGTCGCAGAGGATGTCGGCGGCCACCATGGCGTGGGTCATCCCCCACTTGTTAAATCCCGTTGCAACGAACACGTCGGGTGTCGATTTAGAATATCGACCTATATAAGGAATATCATCCAACGTCATACAATCCTGTGTTGCCCATTTGCCAACGATATCGGCATTTTTGTAGTGCTTTTTGGCGAAGTCTTCGAGCTCATGCCAGCATCCGCCATTCTTGCCTGTGCGATGTCCTCCACCGCCGAGAAGCAAAAGATCGCCGTAGCTGCGGAAGGACAGACCTGTGTCGGATTCATCCACGTACATTCCGTTCACGTTCTGTGCGCCCTTCAAGGCGATAACATAGGAACGGTGCTGATAGAGCTTGAGAGGGTATAAACCGTGCTTGTTGAGCATGGGAAAATGTGTGGCAATGATCAGCTTTTTGTAGGTGATCTCACCGTGATTGGTTTTTGCCTTGTGCGGCATAAGCTCCACGACCTTGGTGTGCTCGCAGATTGGCAGGTCTTTTGCGATTGCGTACAAAAATTTCAACGGATGAAACTGTGCTTGATCCTTGACGCACACAGCACCTGCGACCGACAACGGAAGCTCCTTCGCGGTTGAAAATTCCGCCTTAACATTGAAACGGCAAAGAACGGCGACCTCCCTTTCGATCTTACTTCGGTCGGTTAAGGAATAGACGTAGTTGTCCCGCGTTTCGTAATCGCAGTCAATATTTTCGCAAAGCCTTGCGTATTCCTTGACAGCTTTGCTCTGCGCCTCTATATAAAGTCGCGCCATCTTTTCGCCGAAGCGGCGCATCATTTTATCGTAGATAGATCCGTGTTGTAAGGTGATTTTCGCCGTAGTGTTTTTCGTAATGCCGCCGCAGATTTCCGTCGCCTCCGCGAGCATACAATCTACGCCGGCATTTTTGAGCTTATGAGCACATAAAACACCTGTAATTCCACCGCCGATGATAAGCACGTTCGTGCTGACACCGGTGCTTTTGTTGCGATTCAAAGCGTCAAAATGCACACGCCTTGCAGTATATTCCCAAATAGAATCCATACTCATCGTTTGCCGACGACAATAGAATTCACGTAGCGGCGCATCTCATCTCTGCTTTTTACTGCGTGTGTTCCCGCGATGATTACCTGCTTTTGTTCCTCGCTGAGCGCCCCGAATTTCTGCATGGCTTTTGGATTCATCGCCAGTGCCATAGCAAAGCCAACCGGCATTTCGTCTTTCGTCATCTTTTTAACCTCCGATCTGTAATACGAATAGTATCTGTTGATTTCTAATCTTACATACCTGTCAAAATCTTATGCAGCTCGGTTTGGAAATGCCGAAATGAGAAGGATAACGGAGGAAAAAATATGAACAACCGATTAGCGAAGGAAGCAAGCCCGTATTTGCTTTGGCACAAGGATGATTCCGCGGACAGATATCCTTTTGCGATAAGGCGCTTGAACGGCAAAAAAAGAAGATAAACCGATCTTTTTTAGCGCTGGATGAGGTGGGTAGCGCTGATGCTACCTGCTCGCTTGCGAGGGCTTTAATGATTAAGAAGTTTCGGAGATGCTGATATTCCGTCTTAAGTACTTTTCTTTTTTGCGGTTATAAGATGCAGAACGACCGATACCGCAAAGCATATCACAGTTACAAGTACCCAGCTGAATCCCGTGTTGTGCAAGGGGAGGAAGCTTAACAGATCGTTATCAAAAAGCTTCACCGCCTCAATTACTACGCTGACGGCAAGAGTGCCCAGAATGGTGATTGGGAAAATAAATCTGTTGTTTCTGTAATACCTTTCAAACAGACCCATCACGATAAGAACGATGGATGCGGGATAGATGGAATTAAGTACCGGAACGGATACCATCAAGATCATATCGAGTCCGAGATTGCAGATCAAAAATGCTCCTATCGAAATAACAAGTACCCATTTCTTATAAGAGAACCCGGGAGTCATCTTTGCAAAGAATTGAGATATCGACGTGATAAGTCCAACGCAGGTCGTAAGACACGCAAGCGTGAATATCGCGGCGATCACGACCGCTCCCGCAGGTCCATATAGCTGCTTTACTATCTCGCGAAGCAGTACCGCACCGTTAGCGCCAACCTCGTATACTCCGGAGGATAAGGAGCCCATTGCCGTGAGCATAACATAAACGAAAGCAAGCACGCTTCCTGCGACGGTGCCGAGCACCGAGATGGTTTTGATGACCGATTTTTCCTCTTTGACGCCAAAGCCGTTAATGGTAGTGGCAATTACCAGGCCGAAATTCAGGGCAGCGATCGCGTCCATTGTGTTGTATCCCTCGCAAAAGCCCTTTAAAAAGGACGTGGACGCGTAATCGCCAATAGGCTCCGCTACGACTTTATTTCCCATTATAAGAAACGATACAAACAAAAAGACGATAAGGAAAAGAAGCGTGGGCGTTAAATACGTACCTATTCTCGTTACGAGTTTAGAGGGAGTCAAGGCAAGCCACAATGCTACCGCAAAAAACACAAGCGAATACAAAAGCATTCCAAACGTTAAATTGAAGGATTCCGGAAGATAGGGAGCTACCGCCATTTCGAACGGAACGGATGCCGCTCTCGGTATGCCGAGACCGGGACCTATTGCAAGGTAGATGACCATTGTAAATATGATCTTGAATCCGGGTCCGACCTTTGAAGACAGGCAGTCGAGGCCTCCGAATTTAGCAACCACGATAACGCCTAAGATCGGCAAAAGCACGGCAGTGACCAAAAATCCCAATAGCGCCGGCACTGTCAACGTTCCCGCACTCTGGCCCAGAAAGGGCGGGAAGATAAGGTTTCCTGCTCCGAAAAAGAGTGAAAACAGCATAAAGCTTGTAAGTAATTTTTCTCTGAACGACAATCTTTTGTCCATTATGTGATAACCTCTATTTATTTATTCCATTAAATGATATCATATAAAGAGGGGATTGTCAAGCATTTATGGGAATATTCCCGAAATCTTTCTTCTTATACTCAGACTACCGACAACAAAAAACGGACCGCCTACGGCGACCTGCGAAAAAGCAGGTCGCCGAACGATGTTTGCCCTTATGGGCAAGTGATGTCGGCTTCGCCTAATGAAGTAGCCTACGGCAATGATGTGCAAACATCACATCACTCGCGACCATCGGGAACAACATCATTATGAGCGAAGCGAGGAACATCACTTTTGCGTAAGCAAAAACATCACGCTTTTACCGCCCGAAACATATAATACGGTATAACACTCTATACCTTGCAGGCAAGATAGTGTGCAAAAAGGACGAGATTTCCTCGTCCTTTTTGATTTGAATATAAAACTGCTTTAGCGCAGGTAGCCGTACGGGGGCTTTTATGAAGCGATCAGGGCTTCCAGTACTTTTCTATCGTCTCTTTTGCGAGCTCGACGTAGCGGCGTCCTCTTTCGTAGTCTCCGAAGATGGTGCCGACCTCTCTTTGCGCGACCTCAAGCATACATCCGCTTGATGCCTCGCATATTGCCTTGAAGCAATTTCTTACGGCTTCTTCGTCAAGCGGTCCGGGGTTGGTGACGAGATCGGCGCGGGGCTTACTGTAGTAAACGACGCGGGAGCCGCGGAGGTACTCGCCTACCTTATTCTCGTCGTTGAAGGGGGAGACAGAGAGCTTGCGGAGGTTATCCCACTTTGAAAGGTAGTCTTCCCAGAGGTTATCTATTCTTTCGCAGCAGCCGTAGGAAAGGAGTCCGTATCTCTTTACGAGTCTGTCAATATAGGGGTACACGAACTCGCCATAGGTCTCGGGAGCGATAGCGGTCGCTTCCTGCGACTCGATGAAACCCCAGGTCTGCTTCATCGTGCTTATCGGTCCCTCTGAGGGAAGCTCGTTCGTAAAGCAGAAGGATTCCTGATTGAGATTTGCGAAGCGGTTGGTGGGGAGGAGAAGCTTATTTTCCTCGAGGTAGTCGTAGCAACGCTCGTAGACGGAGGTCGCCATATCCATTATCTTATGGAGCGTTTCGGGGGAGTCGTACATTGAGAGGTAGTAGTTCTCCATACCGAGGAGCTTGACAAGGGGGTTGGTGATCGCGCCGTTGAAGCTGTTTATCGTTATCTCGGTCGGGAGTATATCGCCTATTATCTCGTCTGCCCACGCGCAATATTCCTTCGTCTGATCAAGGTTTACGTAGAAGCTTCCGCCCTTAAAGATATCAAAGTCGGCTTCTATATCGTCTGTCAGCGGCTCTATGTGGTAGCCTATTGAGTTTTCCTTTTTGATTATATTCGGTTTTGTGCCAAACGGAGAGACACCCATAAAGAGCGGTATCTCAAGACGGTTGGACATAGGGGTATCGTCGTCGAAGAGCTCTCTTCCGACCATGCACGATACGAGCCTTGCCTCGAGCTCGCGTGCGTCGCTTCCCTCGCACTCAAGTCGGGGTGTGATGACCTCGTTTTTGAAGTTGGAGAAGAGGAGACGGACGATGGGGTTATCGCGCTTGCCGATTGCCTGTGCCTCCCATTTTGCGAGTATCTCGTCGTTACGCTTACAGTTTGCAAGTTCGAGCTTACGCGATGCGAGTGCGCGAAGTCTTTCGCGGTCCTTAATTGATATCATTTCCATAAATACACATTTCTCCTTGCGGAGCCTTTCATACGTTGGTAATAGCTAGTATATTTTACCACGAACTTGGTTTAATTTCAAGTGGTTTTGTTCTTTTTTTGCTCATTTACGTGGAGAGCACCTTATTTTTATGGCCTTGTATTCGTTTTGACTGCATACGTTTCCTACGTCTGCGCAAAATGTCGCGCAGGCGGCCGAAGGCCGCTTATTCGTTACTTTCTGAAGTGGCAAATATGTGTCCCTACAGGTAAAGAAAAGCGGTCACTCGGCGGTCGTGCATATTATACGCGACCAATCGAACAGCTCGCCGGGGTCACTCTTTCTCGGGGAATACTCCTCGTGGCCTATGACGTGATCGCGATCCTTTTCTATGCCGTAACGCTCGCAGATATCCGACACGAGAGCGGAGAGTGATTCGTACTGCGCGTCGGTATAGCCGATGAAGGATGGATCGAGTGCGTCGTACTTTGCGGACGATATGTAGCCCGACATATCCGACCTGGAGCCTATTGCGAGCAGCTCGATGCCGATGGAATAGTAGTTCATTTTGTCGGTATAGCGTTCTATATCCTTGAAGCTGCCTTTTCCCGCGTGCCACGCCCCGCGATCCTCGGGGACGTAGCAATAGACAGTGCCGTCGCGATCTATCACGTAGTTTATACTCACCTCGTAGTCAATGAAGCTATTGCGCACCTTTTCAAGATCGTAGGGGTTATTCTGATCGAGGACGACTGCGCTTGTGAAGTGTATCATTATCATTTCGGGAGGGCAGGGACGCTCGTACGACCAATCCTCGACGGGCAGGAAGAATTGCTCTATCGCGCCCTTATAGACGGTATGCTCGCCGGGAGCCGGTGCGGTCATTTCGGGTGCAGGGGTTGTCTCTGCGGGAGTTGTCTCTGCGGGGGTTGTCTCCGCGGGAGTTGTCTCTGCGGGGACGGTATCGGGCAGGGTCGTTACTGCCGGAGCAACGGTGGTATCGGGAGACGTATGTATACCTTTATTATCCGTCTGTACGCAGGAGCAGCTGATCAGCAACAGCATTACTGTGATAAGCACTGCGGACAGGTTTTTTGCGGGTCGTTTTGTCATTTTGTTTCTCGCTTCGTTCTCTTTTGCCGTCACTGTACGGCTTATTATATTATATCATACAAGGCGCGGGAATGCAAGAGGGAAGTCGGATCGTAGCC
>JAZSLE010000164.1:0-5269 GCA_045535215.1 Eubacteriales bacterium | reverse complement strand
CGACATTGACCGCTCGTTTAACTTCTATATGTTCCACGGCGGAACGAACTTCTCGTTCTGGAACGGAGCAAACCACACGGGAGAGTCGTATCAGCCGACGATAACGAGCTACGATTATTGCGCACCGCTTACCGAGGCGGGCGACCTCACCGACACATATTACGCGATAAAAGAGGTCATAGAGCGAAACACGGGCGTTAAGGCTCCCGATATACCCGTTAAAAACACAAAAAAGGTTGCTTACGGAGACCTTGAGCTTACCGAATGTACGGAGCTTTTTAACAGTCTTAACGACCTCACAACACCGATACACACTGCTTATCCGCAAACTATGGAACAGCTCTCGCAGGACTTCGGATATATCTTGTACAGCACGACCATCCGCGGACCTATAGAGCCTCTTGAGCTTATACTCACCCACCTCCACGACAGAGCCCATATCTTCCTTAACGGAAAGCTCGTCGGGTTAAGAGAACGCACAAGACGAATGGACAGCGTCAAAATAGAAGCAAAGCACGGCGAAGAGGTAAAGCTTGACATCCTCGTTGAGAATATGGGACGTGTAAACTACGGTCCTAAGCTCTTTGATCAAAAGGGCATCGTAGGCGGAATACGCCTCGGTCAGCGCTTCCACTTCGGTTGGGATCACTATTGTCTGACTATGGATGACGTGTCCGCACTTAAATGGACAAGCAAAGCCGAAACGAAGCTTCCCGCATTCTTCCGCGGAAACTTGAAGGTAGACGACGCGCCCGCAGACACGTTTATCCGGCTTGACAACTTCGAGAAGGGCTTCGTAATGGTAAACGGATTCAATATCGGACGCTACTTCAACTCTGCAGGGCCGCAAAAAACGCTTTACGTTCCCGCTCCGCTCTTGCACAAGGGCGAAAACGAGATCATCGTATTTGAAACCGATTCCTGCACCTCTCCCATAATAACCTTCACAGATACTCCCGACATCGGATAAACCAAAAGCCTCATAGATTTAGCCTTGTAAGCTAAATGGCGGGTTTATAAAAATGCGAATAACTAAAAGGCTCCATTGTATAAATGGAGCCTTTTATTGAGTGACGCTTAATTATCAAATGAAAACGGTCTGAACGAGTACCATATAAAGCACCGTTCCGCCTACTATGCTTATAAGTGTGTTCTTCTTCCATATGTGAAGAAGCGCGACCGTAACTCCCGCAATAAGCTCGGGAATTCCAAACGGAAATGAGATGAAGGAAACGTTCTTGAAGCAGTAGACCACAAGCATTCCCATTACCGCAAACGGAAGTACTCTACCGAGATAGGAAATGATCTCGGGCGGATTTCTCTTGCCACCGAACACTAAAAACGGAGAGACTCTTAAAGCGAGAGTGACCAAAGCTACGACGGCAATTATTGCTGCAGAATGTGAAACGTTCATTGCTTTTCTCCCTCCTCTTCGCATTTAGCCTTCTTCCCTTCTATTATGCCTCGTCCGGCACAAAGAAGAATGCATATGAATATCATTGAGGGTATCAAAAAGCTGTCCGCACCGAAGAATACAAGGCAAACGACCGAAGAAATAACTCCGGCCAATGCCGAAAAATGCTCCTTATTGCTTCTCCACTGATCAATAAAAACGGTTATAAAGAGCGCGGTCATAACAAAGTCAACTCCCGCGAAATTGATCGGAAGCATCGTTCCCGCTATAACGCCTATCGCTCCGCCCGTTATCCAGTAGCAGTGATTGAACAAAGTGAGAAAGAAACTGTATTTATGGAAATCGACATTCTCGGGTGCCTTTCCCGAGCAAACAAGTGCGTACGTCTCATCTGTAAGACCGAACATAAGATACGGCTTGAAGCGTCCGCTTCCCTTGTAGTGCTCTGCCATGGTAATACCGTAAAAAAGGTGTCTTGCATTAACCATCAGTGTTGTAAGTGCCGCGGTTATAAGCGATGCCGACGAGGATAGCAGACCTACCGCAACGTACTGCATCGCGCCAGCATATATAAATACACCCATGCAAAGCGCCCAAATAACACCGTAATGGGCCTCCTGCAAAAGGATGCCGAATCCGAATCCGAGAACAAGGTATCCCGCCATTACGGGAAGTGATTTTATAAACGCGAGGGATATGATCTTCTTCATACGAGCGACCCTTCCTCCTCGGGCGACAAATAGCCGTCGGCAGCTTCAAGCATATCTGCCACACATTCTACCGCAATGCGAAGTGCATCGCAGGAAACTTCAAGCGGTAGCGAGGGAACTCCTTCCTTGTTTTCTGTCTGGCACGGCACGTACGGTATATGTATAAATCCTGCGGGAACGTTATATTTTTTCTTTGAAATGTGATCGAGAACTCCATACATCAAATGGTTGCAAACGAAGGTACCCGCACTGTCGGACACTGCCGCAGGTATATCCTTCTCGCGCATTCTCCTTACCATTTCCTTTATCGGAAGCGTAGAAAAATACGCCGCAGGACCGTCCTTTGATATCGGCTCGTCTACGGGAGCGTTTCCCTCGTTATCGGGAATGCGTGCATCCGAAACGTTTATAGCCACTCTCTCGGGAGTAACGCTTTTTCTTCCGCCCGCCTGACCTACCATGATGACGGCGTCGGGACGGATCGCATCTATTTTAGATATTGCCCTTTGAACCGATTTCAAAAAAACGGTGGGAACCTCAAGCTTGCAAAGTTCTGCGCAGTCGGTAGTGAGCTTTTCCACCGCAAGCAAGGCGGGATTTATCGCTTCCCCTCCGAAAGGGTCAAAGGCGCATAAAAGAATCTTTTTCATGTCTTTCCTCGATATAACGCAAATTTGATGCTAATAATTATATCACACAAAGAAAAAAAAATCAATGCTATTAGCTTAATTTGTCGACCAATATTTTAAAAAATAAAGCACCCGTTACGGATACGTTCCGCAAGGAGTGCTTTGTTTTTCGTTATTTAACGTCGCACGAGAATACGTGAATATCCTCTGCGCCCCATGTATCCTTAAATAGCACGCGTACGGTGCTTACCGTCTTGTCTATCTTAACCGTAACCCTTGCGTTGTGCGCGGTGTCCGTAGTATAAACAATCTCTCCGTCCGCATAAACGTCAAACGCCTTGACGAGTGTATTCGCCACCTTTACCGGAGCGAGATCAAGTCCGATATTGCATCTTTGAGCAAAGGATCTTATTACCTTGCTGTCCGATATAGATTGCCTTGAAAAGTCGGGATCGAACATCATTCTGAGCTCGTTTACTCTTGTAGGCACATCAAACGAATACGTAATGGAATCACCCTTAGCAAGCGTAATATAGTTTACCGTTCCGTCCGCATCAGGTCTCTCGATACCGTTAAAGAGGATCGCCTTATCCTCATACGAAAGATCAACGTTCGCAGAGAGTGAAAGCGCGGGTATCCTTCTTACAGAGAACGGAACGTAGCATCCTGCGTCACGAAGCTTATCCTGAAGCTCGGATATCCTGTCGGTATATATTCCATGCGGTGTGGTGCCGTATTTTACGCACATAGCCGCCGCTGTGCCCATTGCCTGACCGAGTATCGCGCAGGTAGCCATAACTCTTGTAGAGGAATTTGCGGCGTGTGTAGTGGATACGTTTCTTCCGGCGAAGAACAAATTCTTTATATTCTTTGAATAGAGAACTCTGTAAGGTATTCCGTAAGGCGACGGGGCCGCGTGTACCAAGGACGCAGGCTCACCCGGTCTTGCATTGAAGCCTGCGGGATTGTGGTCGTCCATCTGCCAACCGCCGTAAGCGACGATATCCTCAAACCTTCCCTCTGCTTCAATATCGTTTTGCGTAAGTATATGCTCACCGATATATCTGCGGCTCTCTCGCTTACCCGGAAGGAATCCGAGCCACTCGAGCTCCCAGTTGTCAGCGTTGTGATCTCCTCTGTTTTTTATGTGATCCCAAATGCCGATAGCTATCTTCAAAAGCTCGTCGCGAAGCATCTCGGTATCGTGTATACTGTCATCCTCACCACCAAGCTCTATCCACCAAAAATTTGTTCCGTTGGTGCCGAGTGTGTGACCGCGCAAAAGCTTTCTCGCCTTATCGGCAACAACCGATCTTCCGTCAGCGGAATACATCGTATTCTTTTTTTCCGCATTCTTGTTAAAGTCCTCATCCGTCTCATATACGTATGCCCACTCAGGAGGTATAAAATCCACGCGATGATCGGTCTCTCTCGCCTGCAAGAGACATGACATTCCCATAGTCTTTTTGTCGGCAACTGCAGGTCCTATAGTTTCGTTGAACTCTGCGTTTCCCTCACGTCCGACTCTATACAAGGCACCGGTTATCGGCGCAAGCACCGAGTCTCCCGAGCAATCCGCAAAGTACTTTGCTCTTATCTTGTAGAAGGTATACGTCGTAAGCTGCCACGCGGATACCGACGTTATCGTATCGTTTTCGGTATCGGCATCAAGGCAGGTGCAGTTGAGAAGCAAGCGGATATTTTTCTCATTCTTCACCTTTTCGTAAAGAACGGTATCCCAAATTGAGAAGTTAAGCGTAGGATTGCGGTATATGTTTTCCTCTTCCATCTCGCTCAGAATCCCCGTCTCCTTGTTGTGAATTCCGATCGCACCTCTTACCCACATACGTATCTCACTTGAGCAGTTTCCTCCGAGAACGGGTCTGTCCTGAATGAGAACAACGTCTGCGCCCTCGCGTGCCGCACTTATCGCCGCACACATTCCCGCAAGACCGCCTCCGACTACACAAAGATCGCAATCGTATTCAATAACTCTCTGATTTTTACTGTCTATTATCATCATTAAACCTCAATATACCAATTTTTCATTCATATTTCACAAGTAATCACGTATCCGAATCTCCGCCAAACAGGTCGCAGTCCGGATCGTGATCGTCAATTATACCTATCGCCTGCAGATACGAATAGATTATCGTACTTCCGACAAATTTCATTCCTCTTGCTCTGAGGTCCTCGGATATCCGATCGGAAAGCGATGATGTAGCATTAAGAGGTGTATGGCCTCTCTTTATCACTCTTCCGTTCGTAAATCCCCATATGTATTTTGAAAAGGAGCCGCTTTCCTCACGTATCTGTATAAATATCTTCGCATTGCCTATCGCCGCCTTTATTTTCAAGCGATTTCGTATCAACGACGCGTCAAGCATCAGCTCATTTATCTTCTCTTCACCGTAATTTGCGACCTTATACGGATCAAAGCCGTCAAACGCTCTTCGAAAAGCCTCTCTTTTGTTGAGAACGCACTCCCACGAAAGTCCTGCTTGAAATGATTCAAG
>JAZSLE010000058.1:0-7876 GCA_045535215.1 Eubacteriales bacterium | reverse complement strand
TTAAAAACTATACCGATATTCTTTCGGATCACCGTCCGCAATACGGAGACTATATCATCAAATAAAAAGAAGGGTGTATCGCGTTGATACACCCTTATATTTTTGCTCGTAGCCGCATTAAGCTTCCTTTTCGTAGAAGAGGACGCCCAGCGTGTTCGGACCGCAGTGGCTGGAAATAACGCCGCCTGCTTGTGTTATAAGTATCTCGTCAAACTTCCGGAGGGCTTCGATTTTTGCCTTTACCATGTTCAAAACCTCTTCCGTGCAGCCGGAGTGGGTTATAAACACACGGTCGGATTCGGCGTTCTTAAGTGCGGGAATCACGTCGTCAACGTATGCGCCGACCGACATTTCCGTTCTTCCGCGATATTTTCTTCCCGCACTCATCTTTCCGTCCTTGACTGATATCATGGGATGAAGCTTAAGCGTGTTTCCCGCAAGCGCTACTACCGAGGAGCATCTTCCTCCGCGAGCGAGGAAGGTAAGCGTATCAACAACAAAGCTCGCTCTTACGCGGGACCTTGCGGAGTTGATGATCTCGACGATCTCCTCTGCGGTGCGTCCCTCCTTTACAAGCTCTGCCGCCTTAATGACCTGAAGTCCGATTCCGGTCGAAAGATTTTCGGAGTCTATTACGAATATTCTGTCGTAATCCTCTTGAGCTCCCACTATTCTTGCAACGTTGCACGTGCTGCTCATTTGCGAGGAGATACCGAAGAAAATAATGTCGTCTCCGTTCTCCATAAAGGGCTTGAGGATCTCGGTTGTTTTATCAAACGGTATAGCCGCGGTCTTGGGGGTCGCTTTGTGACTGTCCGACCACGCGTATATCTGCTCGGGAGTTATATCAATACCGTCATAATAGCTTACGCCGTCAAGTAAAATGCAAAGAGGAATTATCGATATACTATATCTTTCTATCAATTCTTTTGAAAGATCACAAGTGCTGTCTGCAACGATCCTTATGCTTTTCATAATATGAAAACACCTTCCTGAAAATCAATTGAAATGTAAAATGTAATACTACGAAAAAAGAATTGTCCCAAAACAATTCTTTCTTCGTTTTACGGATCACTCCGTTGTGTAGTTATCGAAATAGCCCTGAATGTGTACTATAGGAGTTCCCTTGTCTCCGGAGCCGGAGGTAAGGTCACACAGAGAGCCGAGAAGGTCGGTTATTCTTCTGGGGGTTGTTCCTTCGGAAACCATCTGACCTACAAGGTCCGAATCCTTCTGGTGTATCTTTTCCTTTATAGCTTCCTTGAGTGCATCACCCGAAAGATCTGCAAAATCGTTATCTGCAAGGTACTTAAGCTTTATCTCGTTGGGTGTTCCCGCAAGTCCGGGAGTATACGCGGGAGAAACGACCGGATCGGCAAGCTCCCAGATCTTTCCGACGGGATCCTTGAATGCACCGTCACCGTACACCATTACCTCAACGTGCTTGCCGGTAGCCTCGAACAAGCGCTTCTGAATATCGTCTACAAGAGGCTGGCAATCTCTCGGGAAGAGCTTTACCTGATCCTCGGTAGCCTTGTTTGATCCGAGAAGTCCGTAATCTGCGTTATATCCGCTACCGTTTACGGGTGCATTGAGTATTTCGTCAAGACCGTATACCTTCTCTGCACCTGCTGCCTTAAGAAGACGCTTGGTGCGGAAGCGAGAGTGGATATCACAAGCGATAACGTTCTTTGTGTAAGTAAGGATAGCGCGAGGATCGTTTGCGAAAACGAACTCAACGTCTGCGCCGCACTCACGTACGAGCTCCTCATAGAACTCAACGTAATCAACGCCGGTAAAGGGATGCTTCTCGTATCCGAAAAGCTCACGGTACTTCTTGACGTCGAGAACGTCCTTATAGGGATCTACCCCTTTTTCGTCCATTGCATCAATGCTTATAAGGTGGTTTCCAACCTCATCGGAGGGATAAGAAAGTGCGATAACGACCTTCTTTGCACCCTTTGCGATACCCTTGAGGCAAACGGAAAAACGGTTTCGGCTGAGTATGGGGAATATGATTCCGACAGTTTCTCCGCCAAGCTTTGCCTTTACGTCAGCAGCAATATCATCTATCGATGCGTAGTTTCCCTGCGCACGAGCAACTATTGCTTCAGTCATAGCAACAACGTCACGGTCACGTATCTCATAGCCCTCCTCACGGGAAGCCTCAAGAACCGACTCTGTAACTATTTTTGCGAGGTCGTCACCGCTTCTGATTATTGGAGCGCGTACGCCTCTTGAGATCGTTCCTACCATACGACTCATAAAAAATCAACTCCTTTGATTTGCCGACACTTTGCGTATCGGACGTATGAGATTTTTAATACACTATAGTATAACACAAATAATGAAAAAAGTAAAGATTTTTTTAGAAAAAAATCACGTTTTCAATTTTTTTTTACAAATAGTCAATTTTTTCGTATTATGCGACGTTGTCAGTCAAGACAGCATTGAAAGCATTACTTCCTTCATATTGTCGTAATCCGTGCAGATCATACTGAACGCCTTCTCTATCGGAGACCACACGTTATTCTTGTACAGATCGCTGAGCGCCCCTATGTGTATAACGGACGACACAAGCTTGTTTGCCTCCGCTTCTCCGTATTTTTCCTTTATTCTCACAAGCAATTCGTAGTCGTCTATGCCGCGAAGGAGATTCTTGTATCTGAGAGAAAGGAGGACGTCACCATCGTTCGCGGGATATACGATATTGTTGTCCCCGATATCAAACGGCGGATAGTATATGCTCTTTCTCGGCTCCTTCGGCCAGCAGGTATACGCCCATCTCAAAAATCCGTCGAATCCGAGATAGAAATTGAATATTCCGATCAAGCGGCTTTCAATCAGGCTGTAGCGAAGGAAGGTATTCGGTCTTCCACGTCCCATACAGACGTACCACAGAAAGCGCTTATCCGGAAACTTCTTTTTATACTGCATAAGCAGGTCGTAATTGGTAATAACGGGCGCGATATACGGAGCGAATACGTCTATACCGTTCTGGAACTCCGCTATGAATTCCGAATGGTTTATAGCGGTCTTGAACTTAAACGAGGGCGCATATTTATTAATGAGCGAGAGGCATTCTCTGTATCTTTCAACCTCTGCCGGCTCGTCTGCGGATATCTTTACCCTGTCGATCGTACCATTTTCAATAAAGAATGCGTGGAGGCTTGAAACGTAATCCGCTATGTCTTCCCTCTTACGAATATATTTCATACATCCGTCGCTCTCATCAAGGTATCTTAAGCGCAAAGGATACGGCCAATCTACCTTGGGTGCATCCTCAAGCATAAGGGGATTCGAATTGACGACGCCGAGACCGTACACGTCGATGTCACCGTTGATGCCCGCACTGTCGCACATATCGATATATCTTTGCAGAACGGAAAAATCATAAGAAAAGCTTCCGTCGCATCTGCGGGTTATACCGACCATTGAATATTCAAACAGGTTGTCTGTATCGACAAGTCCCTTGTAGCAGCCCCAACCGAGCCACGGGCTATCGCTCACGATAAGAAGTATAGATTTCTGACCGAGCGCGGCGAGAGAATCGATATAGTTCTTAAGCACTGCAAAATGCTTGTCGCTCCAAAGAGGGACGTCGTGCTTTCTTGCAATGTTTGACGGCTGCATCCAGAGGTCGAGATAAAAGCTTCTGTCCTTTTTATCACTTAAAACGTACGGATAGACGGTAAGCTCAAGCTCCTGCTCGTCTATAAGCTCCTCGTCGCAAAACGGAAACGATCCGAAAGCTCTGACTTTGACCTTATATTTTCCAGCATTTGCATTCTTCGGGATCGTCATTTCCACCCAAACGGCAGAAAAGGTATGTGCGGCGTACTCCTTAACGTCCTGATGGAGAAGTATATCCGCACGCTCATATGAGTCGCTGTCGGGCAAAAGTCCCTCGTGATAAAGATGTGTCTCAAACGGAGAGATGACCTCTACGCGTATTCTGTATTGCGGATCGTCTATGCGATTTGTATGAGAAAGCCACTCCTTATTTACGGTACCTACCGAATAATGGCGGTCCGAATAAAACACAGTCTGAAAGGCTACGAAGTCGTTTCTTGCGCTAATGAGTCGGTCAACGTTGCTTTTTATATTTCTGACATTTCCCGCAAGTTTAAACGATTCGTGCATAAGAGTCATATAAGCAGACACACGCAAGTCCTCCATGGATTCATTTTTAATCATTATACCATATTAGTTTGCTAAAGTCAACAATTCTGCCGTCTTTTGAATGTTAATTTCAAAAACCGTATTGAAAAACCTACGGAAATGTGTTATAATCTCTATGTATAAGTATTTAACGTACACGCAGACTCACCCATGATAGAGCTCTTGACATCGCAAAACGCGGGTCAGTCCCGAATATATACTTAAAGCGGGAAAAAGAGACGAGATACATACTCTAGAAATCTGAAATAAATAACCTTTGAGCAAAAAGGAAAGTCTTACCTTATAAGGAGAAGGCAATGAATAAAAACGTAAACGAGGCAAAGCGAGCCTTGACGCAAAAGCCGCTTTTAGCCACATCGGTAGAGCGATTTTTAATATTGAGAGAATTAAAATCCGAATACAAGGATCTTCCGCATCCGCTCCGATTTTCTAAAATTCTCTCCGAGCTTCTGTCTCGGGTATCGCTTCCTCTTGCGGAGCACGACATTATAGCCGGCAGATGCGTGGACAGAGAGCTTACGGATGAAGAGGAAGCACTGTTTCAAGAGTATATAAAGCATCCCGATTACCCTTCCAAGAAGATCTTCTTCTCTTCCGGACACTGCACGTATTCGTGGGATATGCTCGTAGAGGAAGGTATTGTCGGCCTGCGGGAAAGAGTCGCGGCAAGAATAATCGAGGAGGTCTCCGAGGACAAACGCGTATTTTTGTCTGCGATAAAGGAGACGTACGACGCCATCGTTTCGTATATCGTCCGCTACGCGGATGTCGCAAAAGAAATGGGGCTTGCTGACGTTGAAAAAAATCTCCGTACCATCGCAAGCGGTGCGCCTGATAGCTTTGCATCGGCTTTGCAGCTTTTGTGGATAGTTACGTTGATTGATTGCGCGTATATTTCCGAAAATCCGACGCTAACCGTAGGAAGACTTGACGTTATCTTATATCCTTTGTACAAGGCGGATATAGACAAGGGCGTTCTTACGTGGGAGAAGGCGAAGGAATATATAACCGATTACTATTGCAAGCACAATCTCATAATGGGGCGCGGTGAGCATCAGGTCGGAGACGCTTCAAACAGCACGACCTTTAAGCGCATTGCAAACTTTGACGCTCCGCAGTATCTGCTTTTGGCAGGCACAAACGAAAAAGGAGAGCCTGTAGCAAACGAGCTTACAACGCTGTTTGCGGAATGCATCGTTCCCGAATTCAAGAATCCCGTAGTCGTCGTGCGCTACGTAAAGGATATGAACGTATTTGCTCCCCATCTGTGGAAGACGCTCTGCGACAAGGCGCTTAAAAGCGCGTCCTTGATGTTTTACAACGATGGTAACGTACTGTCTGCATTTGAGCGTATCGGCCTCCCGACCGAGGATGCGAGACGCTATGCGCATTTCGGATGTAATTGGTGCTCTCCGGGTGACAATAGTGCGTGGATGCAGAGCGCTCCGAAAAGCGCAGACTACGATTCACATCTCACAAAAGAGGAGCTGGCGGATCTTAATGTCCCGTATATGAGGACAAACAGTGATCACAGCTGGCCCGAGGATTTTCTCATAATAATGCGGGAGCTGGTAAAGAGAGACCAAGACACCGTCGCGATAGACGACTTCTACGATGCATTTTTTATCCGTATGGGAGAATTCATTGACCGTAAGCTTGCTTATCTTTCACGTGAGCTTGAGGCAAGAAAGAGGAGACCATCCTCTGCTATATCGTTCAGCGATTGCTTCTTCAAAGACTCCATAAAAAATGCGGAATGCTTCAGTGCAAGCGCAAAATACCATTTTGAACTTCAGGCATTCCAGATGTTCGGAACGGTGGCAGATTGCTTCATCGCTGTGGATCAACTTGTAATGATAAGCAAAAAGCTCACTCTGAAGCGACTTCTTGACGCTACCGAGGCGAACTTTGAGGGATATCCCGACGTACTGGCGCTTTGCCGTAATGCCGACAAATACGGCATGGACACCGAGCTTTCAAGTAAGCACGTTAAGCGTCTGTCACACACAGCAAGCGACCTTGTAATCCAAAAAAATAAGCCCTACCTTGGAAGTCAGGGGCTGTTCCTCGTTCCGTGTATGCAAAGCGACACGTGGCACCTCAAATACGGCGAGGGCTTCGGTGCGACACCTAACGGAAGACTTGCAAACACCCCGTATTCACAAAACGCAAGACCGTCTAACGGTGCGTGTGTAAATGGGCTTACGGCTATGCTTAACGATATGCTCAACCTCCCTCACGACGGACTCGTCTCCGGCGCGTTGAATCTTGACGTGGACAAGAAGGAGTTTGCGGGTGAAAACGGTGCACTTATGTTCTCCTGCATACTCGCCGGGTACCTCAACAAGGGCGGTCTTCACGCGCAGGTAACGTCAACAAGTCTTCAGGATCTTCTTGATGCACAAAAGGACCCGCAAGCACATCGCGATATCCGGGTTCGCGTGACGGGATACAGTGGAATCTTCGTTGACATATGCAAACGATTGCAAAACGATATTATAGAACGTATGAAATAAAGAAAACGAAAGGACAAGCAACATGAAAAAGATTATTCTTCCTAACGGATTGAACGTTTCAGAAGTAGCTCTCGGTGCTATGATGTTCGGCACGACGGTATCAAAAAAGGATGCCTACGAAACACTTGATACGTATATGGATATGGACGGAAACTTTATAGATACGTCCAACAACTACGCACATTGGGCGGGAACGGGTGACGAAAGCGAGACCCTTCTCGGCGAATGGCTGAAGGACAGAGGATGCCGCGACCGTGTTATATTGGCGACAAAAGTCGGCTTTGACCGTCACGGAAAGGGCGCGGGACTGAAAAAGGAGCAAATCGAGTATTGGATAGACGAAAGCCTTCGAAAGCTCAACACCGACTATATCGATCTCTACTATGCGCACACCGACGACGCGGATACTCCCATTGAAGAAACTATGGAGGCATTTGACCGACTCGTAAAAAAAGGTAAGGTACGCACACTTGGTGCAAGCAACTATGACTCGTGGCGCTTGGCAGAAGCAAATATGATCGCAAAGGCAAACGGTTGGACACCCTACACCGTAATGCAGCAGAGATTGACCTACCTCAACCCGAAGGCATCCGTCGCTCCGAAGTACGTCTACAACGAAATAGCAAACCGAGAAAGATTGCGTTTCCTTTGTGACAAGAATATGCCTTTGGTCTCCTATTCCTGCCTCTGTAAGGGCGCGTATGAAAATCCCGACCTTCTGACGGACGAATACGAGGTCGATGCAAGATTGAATGCAATAAGAAGCATGGCGACGGACAAGGGAGTAAGTGCAAGTGCGCTTGTCGTCGCGTGGCTGACGAACCTTCACCGTTGTAAGGGCTTCACGAGAGTAATTCCCCTCTTCTCTGCAAGCGCTGAGCATTTGAAGCAAAACCTTTTGGGGCTTGACGTCTCACTTACCGACGAAGAGCTGGAAGAAATGAATAATATCTGATATGACTTTCCGTCAAAAACGGCGTAAAAAGCATTGCATACTACCATAGAAACGACAAAGGAGGTGTCTCTCATAAAGACGCTCTATATTTCCGACCTTGACGGAACGCTACTGAACAAGGAAGTCGAGATATCAAGCTATACTGAAAAGCACCTCAACGAGCTTATCAAACGCGGCGTTCACTTTTCGGTCGCGACCGCGCGCACTGCGGAAACCTGCAACA
>JAZSLE010000173.1:0-5470 GCA_045535215.1 Eubacteriales bacterium | reverse complement strand
GGGCAGAATTCATTTTGCACATATAAGAAACGTAAAGATACTTGAGGACGGCTCCTTCGAGGAGTCCGCACACCTTTCCTCGTGCGGATCTCTTGACGTTGCCGCCATGCTCAAGGCTTACGTTGACACTGATTTCAAAGGATATATCCGTCCTGACCACGGAAGAATGATCTGGGGTGAGACCGGAAAGCCCGGATACGGTCTTTTTGACAGAGCACTCGGTGCCGTATACATAAACGGCATAATAGAGGCTTTGACGAAATATTCAAAGTGAGGTGAATGATATGTATACTCAGGACAAGGGCCTTCTTGCAAGGATCTCTGAATTAGGCGTTGTTCCGGTAGTCGTAATAGACGACGCTAAGGACGCAGTGCCGCTCGCAAAGGCACTTATAGACGGTGGTCTTCCCTGTGCGGAGCTTACATTCAGAACTGCTGCATGTGAGGAGGCTATAAAGCTTATCTCCGCGGCATACCCCGAGATGCTCATAGGTGCGGGAACAGTTCTTACTCCCGAGCAGGCTGACAAGGCTATCGCGGCAGGCGCGAAGTTCATCGTAAGCCCCGGCTTCAATCCGCAGGTAGTATCACACTGCGTAAGCAAGGGAATAACGATCCTCCCCGGTGTTGCTACTCCGACAGAAATAGAGCAGGCTCTCTCCTTTGGACTTGAGACGGTAAAGTTCTTCCCCGCAGAAGCTAACGGCGGTGTTGACGTTATAAACGCGGTATCCGCTCCGTACGGAAGCCTTAAGTTTATGCCCACCGGCGGTATATCCGAGAAGAACATCAAAAAATATCTCGATTGCAAAAAGGTCATCGCTTGCGGAGGAAGCTGGATGGTCAAAAAGGACCTCATCTCAAGCGGTAACTTTGAAAAGATAACGGCAATGACAAAGGAAGCTGTTGCTCTCGTAGAGAAAATAAGAAATCCGAAGACTCCCGAAGCAGTATCTGCTGAAGGCAAGTGGGCGCCCGTTGAAGGCGTATCCATGGACGGCTTCGTTTCATTCGGCGAAATAATGCTCCGTCTTTGTCCGTACAACTACTTAAGATTCGTACAGACCGAGAACTTCGAAGCAACGTACGGCGGTGGTGAGGCAAACACAGCGGTTTCTCTTGCTAACTACGGATTCGATTCATCCTTCGTAACAAAGCTTCCCAAGCACGAGATAGGTCAAGCTGCTCTCAATTCTCTCAGAAAGTTCGGCGTTGATACGTCGCGCATAGTACGCGGCGGCGACCGTGTTGGAATATACTATCTTGAAAAGGGTGCTTCTCAGCGTCCTTCAAAGGTAATTTACGACAGAGCAGGCTCCTCTATCGCTACTGCTTCTTCCGAGGACTTTGATTGGGACAAGATCTTCGCAGGCAAAAAGTGGTTCCACTTCACCGGAATTACTCCTGCACTCGGAGACAAGATAGCAGGTATAACGCTTGAGGCCTGCAAAGCGGCAAAGCGTCACGGTGTTATCATTTCCTGCGACCTCAACTACAGAGGAAAGCTCTGGACAAGAGAAAAGGCAGGCGAGGTAATGGGCGAGCTTTGCAAGTACGTTGACGTTCTCATCGCAAATGAGGAGGATGCAGGCGACGTATTCGGCATTCGCTCCGAGGGAACGAACGTTACAAGCGGTGTCGTAAACCACGAGGGCTACAAATCGGTAGCAAAGCAGCTCAAGGACAGATTCGGATTCGGTGCGGTGGCAATAACACTCCGCGAATCTATATCCGCTAACGATAACAACTGGTCAGCTATGCTCTACTGCGGCGACGAGTACTATTTCAGCAAGAAGTACAGCATGCACATAGTAGACAGAGTCGGCGGAGGCGACAGCTTCGCAGGCGGTCTTATATGCGGAATGATGAAGGGCTTTGCTCCTCAGCAGGTAATAGAGTTTGCCGTTGCGGCAAGCTGTCTCAAGCACTCTATCGAGGGCGACGTAAACATGGTCTCCTTTGACGAGGTAATAAAGCTTGCGGGCGGAGACGGCTCGGGAAGAGTTCAAAGATAACGCACCGCTTAAGCAAAGGTGCTCCGTCTTCCACCGGAAAACGGAGCGCTTTTTATTAAAACACAGTCGAAAGGACGTATAAGGATATGAAAAAGGCTTACGAAAGATTGATAGAATACGCTAACATTCCGAGCGCATCAAACGAAAACAACGAGTGTTGTCCGAGTACTCCCGAGCAGCTTGATATGGCAAACCATCTCGTAGAAGAGATGAAGGCGATCGGAGTTGAGAACGCATTTGTCGACAAGCACGGCTACGTATACGGAACCATTCCCGCAAACGTCGAGTGTGCAACGTCGATAGGCTTCATCGCACATATGGACGTTGTAGCAGAGGTTCCCTGCAAGGATCCGCAGCTCCGTCTTGTAGAAAATTATGACGGAAGTGTTATCGTTCTCAATGAAAACGAGGACATAACGATGTCCCCCGAGGAGTATCCCTCGCTTCTCTCCTACGTCGGGAAGACACTTCTCGTAACAGACGGAACAACTCTTCTCGGCGCGGACGATAAGGCGGGCGTTGCAGAGATCATGACGATGGCGGAATATCTTATAAATCATCCCGAGGTAAAGCACGGAACTGTAAAGATAGCGTTTACACCCGACGAGGAGATCGGAAGAGGCGCAGACCTCTTTGACATTGAGGGCTTTGGATGTGATTATGCATATACCGCAGACGGTGCCGCATTCGGAAGTGTTGATTACGAAACGTTCAATGCTTACTCAGCAAAGGTAAGCGTTGTCGGAAAGAGCATACATCCCGGATCCGCAAAGGGTAAGATGGTAAACTCAATGGACGTTGCGGTAGAATTCCACTCAATGCTCCCCGAGGCAATGAAGCCCAGATACACCGAAGGATACGAGGGATTCATTCATCTGTGCGGTATTGAAGGAAGTATAGAAAGCACCGAAATGACGTACATAATCCGTGATCACGATATGGACAAGCTCAAGCACAAGATGGAGATAATGAACGCTTGTGCAAGCGTTATAAACGCTCAATACGGCGAAGGAACGATCTCCGTAGAATTCAAGGAATCCTATCACAACATGGCGGAAAAGATCCGTGAGCATATGCATCTCATAGATAATGCATTTGAGGCTATACGCTCTCTCGGAGGAACTCCCGTTGCTTCTCCCGTACGCGGAGGAACAGACGGCGCACGCCTTTCGTTTATGGGTCTCCCCTGCCCCAATCTCGGCACGGGATCTCACAACCATCACGGAAGATTCGAGTATGCTTGCTGTGAGGACATGGAGCTTTGCACAATGGTTCTCGTAAAGCTTTGCGAGATATACGCGAAATAAAAAAGGACGTCACCTCCAAAAAATTACGGAGGTGGCGTCTTATTTTTTCAAACGTATAGATTTTGCAAGAGCCGCGATAGCGTCGTTTGAAAGCATTTCTCGCAAGCTGTCCGCACTTCCTATACGAGGAAGTCCGTCTATGATGCTGTCGATATACTTATCGGTATACTCGGAAAAGATAATCCATCTGAGTCTTGATATTATAGAACGTTCTATCCAATAGTCAAAGGTTGCATTGGGTAGGATACTCTCGTATTTTTTCGTCTTTAAGTAGAGGGGCAGGCCGTCAAGAGTGTCGTGCCAAATATCAACGAAAACACTGTCCGCGCCACTTTGCTTCATTTCATTCTTCATATAGTCAAATGCATCCGCGCGCACTATTTTTATCTTATTTGAAGGAATTTGCGGAAGAATATACTTTTCAAACAAGGAAATTACGTTTTCGTCTCTCTCAACCACCGTAACCGTGCTTACCGATTGCTTTTGTGATACCGAAAAAGCGTAATATCCGAGTCCGAGACCGAAGGAAATCACGTTGCCGTGTGCATTTTCTATAGGCTCTCGCATCGTTTCTATCTCGTTAGGTTTCAGCGCCATCCACTCTACACCGTTCTGATATACTGCCGGAAAGGAAAATCTCTCCTTAAAGAAGGCTATCTGCGGATACTCTCTGTACTTTTCGTCGCACACGATCTCTCCGCAGGGAAACGCCTCGTACGGCAGATAAACATCGCGTTTTATCTCCCATCCGTTCTGCTTTACGTTTGGGAAATTAACAAATTTCCCATATTCGTTATCGTAATAAGCATCCGTAGTCTTCAAGGATACCGAGGGCAGGATATAGCGTCTCAAAAGCTCTCTTCCGCTCTCACTTTCATCGTCTATATCAAACATATACGAAAGGATGCTTACGTATGCGCTCGTTAAGTCGTCGCCGTCCTCACAAGGCTCACTCATAAGCTTCTCTGTAATGGCGCGCGGGTGATCGTTCAGAAGTCGGCTATACAGTGACATGATCCTGAAGTTGTCGTTTTTTATTCTTTTGAACTCGCGTATCGCGTTAGGGTCAAGCGCCGTATAATTTTCGTTCACCTTTTTTCTCCTATAAAATGAGGGAGGCGTGCAAGTGACAAGCCTCCCTTTTATTATTATCTGGCGTGGTAAAGCTTCTTTACCTGATATTTGGGCTCGCAAGTAATGTTTATGCCGAGCTTTTTCAACGTTCTTACATCGGTCTGTGAAAGTATTACAGACGAATGAAGCTCGCATCCCGCAAGAAGACCTATGTTCTTGAGTGCAAGTGCTGCGGTCTCGGACGTTGCAGCACTTATTGCAAGTGCAATAAGTATCTCGTCGGTATGGAGGCGCGGGTTGTGGTTTCCGAGGTGGTCTACTTTTAGGTGCTGTACGGGCTCTATTACGGATCTCGAAATAAGCTCTATCTCATCCGAAATACCGCTTACTTCCTTCAGTGCGTTGAGAAGGAGCGCGGATGCCGCTCCAAGAAGAGAGGACGTTTTGCCCGTGATTATTCTTCCGTCGGGAAGCTGCATTGCCGCCGCGGGAGCGCCGATCTGCTCAGCCTTGAGATTTGCCGCTGCAATTACGGGACGGTCGGCGGACGTGAGGCCGGCCTGCTTCATAAGTATCTCTAGCTTTTCGACAAGCGTTCCGGGAACCATATTTTCACGCTGATCGCAAAGCGCCGTATAATATCTTCTTATTATCTCCTGCTTGGATGCCTCTACGGTAGCCTCATCGTCAACGATACAGTTGCCTACCATATTTACTCCCATATCCGTAGGAGACTTATAGGGAGAGCTGCCGTATATCTTCTTGAACATCGCGTCCACAACCGGAAAGATCTCAACGTCTCTGTTGTAGTTGACCGCGGTAACACCGTAGGCTTCAAGGTGGAAGGGGTCTATCATATTGACGTCGTTAAGGTCGGCAGTAGCCGCCTCATATGCCAAATTAACAGGATGCTTTAACGGAATGTTCCATATCGGGAAGGTCTCAAACTTTGCGTATCCCGCCTTAATGCCGCGCTTGTGATCGTGATACAACTGTGACATACAGGTAGCCATCTTGCCGCTTCCGGGGCCGGGGGCAGTGACAACTACCAGGGGTCTTGTCGTTTCAATGTAC
>JAZSLE010000232.1:0-7355 GCA_045535215.1 Eubacteriales bacterium | reverse complement strand
TAGCGAAAAACATAATTTCCTTCGCAGAAGGAAAGAAGCGAAATCGTGTAGATTGATGTTAATTTGATAAAAAAACAGCCAAAAGTAAGCGAAAAGAGCCAAAAAAACATTAATGTTTTCTTTTCGTTCACTTTTGGTGTTTGAAATGTTCAAAAACTTTTGGTATAATTTTTGCATCTTAAAAAGCTTGGAAGAGAACCAGTAGCGGAGGCACCTCGTGTACAGAAAGCCGACGGTCGATGCGAGTCGGACGCGATGCACTGTGAAATACATTCTCGGAGCTGAGCGGGAGAAGCCGATATGATCGGTGTGTAGACCGCTTCGGGATCCGCCCGTTAGTCGGATGGGGTTACAGACCCCGTAAGTTTTCGGCTGTGAGGTCGAAAAAAAACAGAGTGGTAACGCGGTATATAAAATATCGTCTCTGTAGCTTGCCCATGGGTGAGTTGCGGAGATTTTTTGTTTTTATAGGTTTAATATGGTCTGCGGACCTAAAAATATTTACCCAAAGGAGAACCTTTATCATGAAAAAAAGAATTTTGAGCATCGTTATGGCAGCAGTACTTGTGATCTCTATGTTTGCATTTGCATCCTGCAGTACAGATGCACCTAAGCTTCCCATCGTATGCGGAGAAACGGGAATGAACAATTTGTGCGGCGTAGCAACATACGGCGTTGACTATTATAGTCTCGGACTCAAGGCAGGCGATATGGCTGCCGATATCCTTCTTAATAACGCAGATCCTGCAACAATGAAGGTACAAAACGACCCCAACCCCGCTCTCAGCGTAAATCCCACCGTTGCTGAGCAGATCGGATTCACTATTCCCGAATCCGTTTCCTCCAAGGCTACAGGCGAGGGCGCAAAGAAGGTAGACCGCGTTGCGTCCGCTATCGTAAGTGACAACGCAGACTTCACAGTCGGTATCCTCCAGCTCGTTCAGCACGTTGCTCTTGACCAGGCTAACGAAGGCTTCCAGGATCAGCTCTCCGTTCGTATGAGCGCAGCAGGCAAGACTGTCAACGTACTTGACAGAAACGCAAACGGCGACGAGTCCAATAACGTTACCATCGCAGATACGTTCGTTTCTCAGAACGTTGACCTCATCTACACGATAGCTACCTCCTCCTCTCAGGCAGCTGTAACAGCAACCGCCGAGAAGAATATCCCCGTAGTATTCAACGCAGTAACAGACCCCGTTGACGCCGGTCTCGTTGCATCTCTCGACAACCCCGGCAAGAACGTTACCGGTGTTACCGATATGAACCCCGTTGAAAAGCAGATAGACCTTATCGCAGAGCTTCTCGGTAAGGACAGCATCAAGGTAGGATTCCTTTTCACCTCTGCAGAGACAAACTCTGTAATGCAGGTAAATATGGGTAAGGCTCACTGCGATTCCAAGGGCTACACATACGTGGAAAAGGGAATCGTTGATATGAACGACATTGAGGGCGCTCTCACAGCACTTCTCAAGGCAGGCGTTGACGCTGTATACATTCCTACAGATAACGTCCTCGCTAACGCATCGGCATTCGTTCACTCAATAAATATGGGCGAATAAGCCATAGATAACTGAGACATCATTTTTCGCATACGGTAACTTGAGGGCTGCGGGTCAAATCCCACAACCCTCATAGTCCTGTAAATACTTTTTTACATTTAGAAAGGAAATCGTTTTTTGCTATGGATTTCTTATTGAAAGGCGCTTCCCAGGGACTTATCTGGGCGATCCTCGCACTTGGAGTATATCTTTCTTACAGGATCCTTGATTTTGCGGATCTTTCCTGTGAGGGAACATTCACACTGGGTGCCTCTGTAGCGGCACTTATGGTAAGTAAGGATCTCGATCCCTTGCTTGCACTTCTTGTAGCATTCGTTACGGGATGCGTTGCAGGTGTGGTTACCGGCGTCCTCCACACAAAATTCAAGATACCACCGATCCTTGCGGGAATCCTTACGATGACCGCGCTGTTCTCCGTAAACCTTCACATAATGGGAACGGCAAACATTCAGCTTACAAGCGCAACAACGGTATATTCCACCTTCTCAAGCCTTATCGGTCTCTCCAAGACCTACGTCTCGCTCGTTATAGGCGTCGTTATATCCATCGTTGTAATGTGCATCCTTTATTGGTTCTTCGGTACCGAGCTCGGCGCAAGCATTCGTGCTACCGGTATAAACGAGAAGATGTGCCGCGCACAGGGAATAAACACCGATACCACAAAGATAATCGGCCTTTCTCTTTCAAACGGTCTTATTGCTTTCTCCGGTGCATTCCTTTGCCAGTATCAGGGCTATGCGAACATCAATATGGGTATAGGTACCATCGTTATCGGACTTGCTTCCATAATCATAGGAGAAGCAATGTTTGCAAAGGCAAAGAATTTCTTCATTAAGCTTTCCGGAATCGTAGTCGGTGCTATAATTTACCGTGTTGTAGTTGCAGTCGTTCTTTACCTCAATATGCCCGCAGAGGACGTAAAGATAATGACGGCAGCAGTTGTCGTTCTCGCTCTTTGCATTACCGGTCTCGGAAACAAGCTCGGAAAAAAGAACGGATCTAAGAAGAACAACAACGCAAAGAAAGGAGATACGTCAAATGAGTGATGCAGCTAACAAGACCATACTCTCTCTTAACGGCGTCCGCAAGGTGTTCTATCCCGGAACCGTAAACGAAAAGGTCGCTCTTAACAGCATAAGCCTTGATCTTGAGGACGGAGATTTCGTTACTATCATCGGCGGAAACGGAGCAGGAAAGTCCACCATGCTTAACGCTGTTGCAGGCGTATTTCCGATAGACGACGGAAGCGTTGTTATAGACGGAGTTGACGTAACTAAACTTCCCGAGCATAAGCGTGCTGCGTATATAGGACGTGTTTTCCAGGATCCTATGACAGGTACCGCCGCAAATATGCAGATAGAAGAGAACCTCGCTATCGCGGCAAGACGCGGGAAAATGCGCTCTCTCAAATGGAGCATAACATCCGCAGAGCGTGAGAACTTCAAGGATCTCTTGTCAGTCCTTGACCTCGGACTTGAGGAAAGAATGACCGCCAAGGTCGGACTTCTTTCGGGAGGTCAGAGACAGGCCCTTACTCTTCTTATGGCAACAATGAACAACCCGAAGCTTCTTCTTCTTGACGAGCATACCGCCGCTCTTGACCCCAAGACCGCAGCAAAGGTGCTTGAGATAACCGAAAAGATCATCAATGAAAACCACCTTACCGCGCTTATGGTAACTCATAACATGAAGGACGCTATCGTACACGGAAACCGTCTCATCATGATGAATAACGGTAGAATAATCTACGACGTTCGCGGTGAAGAGAAAAAGAACCTTACCGTTGATATGCTTCTTGCGAAGTTCTCCGAGGCAAGCGGCGAGGAATTCGCAAACGACAGAGCTTTGCTCAGCTGATAGCAGAGGTTTTTGATGCAAAAGGATATTCCAAACGAAGTGTCAGCCTCGGACCGATCAAGGCTTCTTCGCCGCTTGTTGAGAGACGAGGGCAAGATGTCGAAAAGATCGCTTATAAATGACACTTGCGCATTTGTATGCGGAAAGGATCTTAATGAGGAGTCGGAAAGACTCCTCAATCTTTATGACGGTCCGTGCGAAGCGCTGAAGGACATAAACGAGGGTAATGGAGACAACAGCACGTATAAAAGGCTTAAGCTGAATGCTTTTTTCAAGCTTATAGGTGTTTTGAATACCCGCAGACGCTTTCATAGGCGCGACGTCTCATCGCTTGACGGAGTACTGCTCAACAATATGAAGACATTGCTCGATCACGTTTTCTATTTCTTTGATATGATGTACGGAGAGCGCGTGGTCGTCGTATTCCTCTCAAGAGACGCCAGATATCTTCACGCATACGCAGGTGCATGCGGAGACCTTTACGAATGCAGTATGCAAAAGGGCGCACTGTGCGACGTCTGCAAACAGTATCCCGACTCGTATTGCATCGTTGTCCATTCGCATCCCGGTGGAGACCCTACCATATCTGCGACCGACGGCAGGTCATTTGAATTCGTGAAGAGTATGATGTCCGGTATGAAAATAGAACTTATAGACGCGGTGTCGGCGGCAATAAAGGACGATCGAATAGTCTTCTCCTCATATCTGCGAAGTACCGACGTCTACAAAAGAGTAAGCTTCTTCAAAATGTATAACGTGAGTAATGATAATAAATCAAGGAAATAGACTCCGCTCACAAAAATAAATGCCCGTAAAGCTGTTTTTCAGTCTTTCGGGCATTTTTACGTCCGGCATGCGTGAGGCAGGCCTTTTTATTTTTTTGCTTCCTTTTTGGATCTGCATACCGCCGCAAACGAGCAGTATTCGCATGGATACCTTTGATTGATTATCTTTGGGTCTGCGGAAAAGTCTCCCTTTTGTATGCGCTCCACGCTTCCGTAAGCGACGGATACCGCACACTTGAGTATCTCGTCTATCTTTTCGTTTGCCATTGCCTGAAGCTTCATGTTACTCCTCTTGGCGAAGAGAGAATTCATTATTCCGCTTGCAGATACTCCCGAAGCAAGCTTTGCGCGGATCAGCGTATCGTCCTCAAGCTCGCTAGCCTTGGTTATGCTGTGCGGAGGCACGGCACTTGAAAGATAAAGGAATCCTCCGGGAAGTCGGCTTCCTTCCTGGGTCGTCGAGTATAGATAAAGCGGAAGCTGAAGCATGGTTCCGTCGTCCATATCTGCAAGAGAGAAGGTCTGGCTTCCCGTCTTGTAGTCTATAACGCGCGCGTAATTATCACCCTCGGAGCTTGCAAGGTCTATTCGGTCCGCTCTTCCGTTTATGACTATTTCGCCGCCGTTTGACACAAGACGGAGCGAAAGCGCCTTTTCAAATTCGGCAGGAGTGAATTCGGTGGCGTCAAGGTCCTTCATTACGTAATCGGCAAGCACTGATGCGTTGAGCGCGGCGCGTTTGAAATTAAGTTTGAAGCGCTCGTCGTCGCGCATATATTCGGGGCATATCCTGTCATAATATTCCTCTGCAATGGAAAGGCAGGCACCCCTCGCCGGTATATCCGAGCTCTTGGAGTAATTTTGTATGTAGGACTCGAGTATCTCGTGGACGATAGTTCCGAGCACTGCCGCGGAGAATTCATTCTTCTTTCCATCGTCAAGCTCAAGATATTCGGAGCAGAAATACGCGAACGCGCATTTGTTGTATTTTTCAAGTGAGGTTGGAGAGATGAACAGGGGATATGTCAGCACGTCGGATATGCTCTCACACGCGACTCCGCTTCCGTTTGACAGTGAGCCTCTCGTTCTGCTCAGCTTTTCCGTGTCCGAAAGCCTTTCCGTGCAGTAGCGTACGATGGTATCGTAAAGCGCGTCGCTGATGCCGTCCGAGGAAAGCTTTGATACGATTGACATCGGGTCGTACGTAAGTTCCTCAACATGATCGTTGAATCTTTCTGACGAGATACCGGGGATCAGCGAGGTGATATTTCTTATAGCGACGTTCGGAATACAAGCTTCTCCCGAGCTGTCTTTTTCGTGATAGAGAAGATATAGCTTTTCGCTTGCCATTGAAAGTGCTCGCCACAAAAAGAGATATTCCTTCGATGCGAAAAGCAGAGCCGACGATGCAAAGCGTAAGCCCTCCTTGCGCAGCAGCTCCTTTTCGGAGTCGTTTATTATTCCGCCTATGGACGGAGGCGCGGGGAATTCACCCTCGTTCATTCCGAGCATGATGATAGTTTTGTGTCCGAACGAACGGTACATTGATGCATCTGCAAGCACTACCTCGTCCTGCCTTGACGGAATGCCTCCGATCTCCGCACCCGAGAGAGTGAGCTCTATAAGATCGCAAAGCTCGCGTAACGATATTGCATTGTCTTCGCCGAGAGAGTACGCAAGATCGTCGAACAGATTTATTATAGCGGCGTACGCCCTTGCATTGTGAGAAGACGCCGATATGTTTCCGTTGTCTGCAAGCTTCTTCGATATGTCTTCAAGTCGCTGAGGAACGCCCGAGCTCTCCGCGTGTGAGAAGAGAGCCTTCAGCATCTCAGTGATCGTCCTTGCCTTCCTCAGCTCCTCTTCAAGTTTGAGTATTTGAGGGAAGACTTCGTTTTTTATGCGTAACGCGGATTCGGTGAATACCTCATCTCCGTCTCTTTGACGGGAAAATCCGCGATAAGGCGCGGAAAAATCGGACGAGCACAGCTTTTCGCGACCGCTCATATCCCAACGTTGCGTGTAAAGGTCAAATCTGCTTACGTCGTTGAAGTCGGCTCCGGTAAGACCGCTCTTCAAATGCACTATAACGTCCTCGCGCTTCCATCCTCCGCATATGACCTTAAGAAGACTTATGAGATATACGGCAAAAACGCTGTCGGAGAGAAGAAATCTGTCCGACGTAAACAAGGGAATGTCGGCATCTGCGGCGGCAAGGGAGAGGAGTCTCTCGTATTTTTTTGGAGAACGTGATATTACCGCTATGTCCTTATACGAGTTTCCCTCGTAAACTTCCTTTCGGATAAGATTTATGCAGGCGCATACCTCGTCCTGTGGGTCGGAGCAGGAATATATTTTGATCCTGCTTTTTTCCTTATCTGAAAGTTCGGGAATGCTCGGCGACGCTGAGAACAACTCACTCGAGATGTATTCGAGTACGTCGGAGCAGTTACTTTTGGACAGTGATGATACCGAATATTTTACACCGTGCAGATCGCATACGTCGCAAATATCCTTATAGGTGTTTCGTATGCACTCAAATTGAGGCGAACGGTCGGTGACGGGATCTGCAGGGAAGGATATACGTACACTTCTTGCGGTGGTTATGATGCTTTGAAGGATTCTGAGCTGTACCGGTGTAAAATCGGTAAATGAGTCGATAAATATGTCACATCCCTCGAAAAACGGCTCTTTTTTGAGAAGGTTATTCAATTTTTGAAGCTCGTCGTTGATGTCGGAGTACTTGTCCGCTATAAGTGACTTGTATGCCGAGAAAACGGTAGCCACGTCGGAGAGCTTCTTTGAAAACTCAGTCGAGTCAGGAATAAGCTCTGACGCTTCGGTGAGATCGTCCGCAGATATTCCGGATGCCTTAAGCTCGTCTATGCACTCAAGCATTCTTGTGCAGAGTGCTTCGGGCGATGATGAGGAATAAAGAGAGAGGAACGGCGCAGACTCGCGCAGAGCTTTCCACATGTACGCGATCTTTTGCGGTCTTGAAAGCTGCTTGTAGGAAAGCGCACCAAAGCGTCTTGCCGTTATATTTGCAAGAAGAGAAAAGCTTGCCACGGTGAAGGTAAGCGGCGCGGAGGGTGGCAAAAAGCGGCTTGCCTCGTCCTCGTATGCGAGCACCTGCTGCTCGGGAACGAGA
>JAZSLE010000177.1:0-4876 GCA_045535215.1 Eubacteriales bacterium | reverse complement strand
CGGTAAGAGCACACACGATATATACGCAGATCTTTCGTACGAAGAGTTCCTTGCACTTGCTTACACGAAGGCACGCAAGGTCTCGGAATTGATGTAAAAAAAGAAACGCACCGTTATATTGACGGTGCGTTTCTTGTGCTTAAGAGCATTATTTTTTATTGGATAAAAAACAAAAGAGCAAGTCTTTCGACTTGCCCTATGTTGGCGGAGAGAATGAGATTCGAACTCATGGTACGGGACTACCGCACACACGATTTCCAGTCGTGCGCCTTAGACCAGCTCAGCCATCTCTCCGTACTTGCATATTATACCACAAAGCTGAGCGTTTGTCAATACCTTTTTTTAAAAAAGTCAAATTTTTTTCTGGTTTTCGCGCATTTACTGTTCGATATCGTTTATATAGAGATGTCCGAACTCTTTTATGAATTCTTTTCTTGCGGGAAGATCGTCTCCGAGGAGGATGTTGAATATCTCTTTGGTCTTTTCCTCGTCGGTTTCCTTGATGGCGATAAGACGTCTTGTTTCGGGATTCATCGTGGTTTGCCACATCATATCGGGCTCATTTTCACCAAGTCCCTTTGAACGCTGTATCGTGCATTTTTTGTTTCCGATCTTTTTGAGTATCTCAGACTTCTCAAATTCGTCGTAGGCAAAGTAGGTGTTGTCTCCGCAGGTGATCTCAAAGAGAGGAGATTCCGCGATGAAGACCTTGCCCTCTCGGATAAGAGTGGGGAGGAGTCTGTAGAACATCGTGAGCATAAGAACTCGGATCTGGAATCCGTCCTCGTCCGCATCGGTACATATGATTATCTTGGACCACTGGAGTCTATCCATATCGAAGAGACCGATATCGTCCTTTGAGCCCTTTTCGACCTCCGCACCGCATCCGATCACTCGGAGAAGATCGACGATGATGTCCGATTCAAATATCTTTTTGTAGGTCGTCTTCAAACAGTTGAGTGTCTTTCCTCTCAAGGGAATGACCGCTTGATACTCGGCGTTTCTTCCGAGCTTTACAGACGTAAGAGCCGAGTCTCCCTCAACTATATAAAGCTCACGCTTGGTCGGATCCTTGGATCGGCAGTTTACGAACTTTTCCACGCGGTTCGAGCTGTCGACTACTGTCATAAGCTGTTTCTTTATATTCTTACGTGTGTTTTCCGCGTTTTCGCGGCTACGCTTGTTGATAAGTACTTGATCTGCGATCTTTGTTGCCTCGTCTCCGTGCTCGGTGAAATATATCTCAAGCTGTGTCTTGAGAAACTCGTTCACCGCCTCGTAAATGAAGGGGTTGTTTATAGCCTTCTTGGTCTGGTTTTCATAGGAGGTGAGGGTAGAGCGGCTGTTTACGACGATAACAAGGCAGTCTTGGATATCGGGGAAGGTTATCTTTGCTTCTTTCTTGGTATAAAGATTCTTGTTCTTGATGTATTTGTCTATGGCGTAAGTGAATGCCGACTTGACTGCCTTATCGGGCGAGCCACCGTGAATAAGGTAGCTTGAGTTATGGTAATACTCGCACATAGTGACTTCATTTGAGAAGGTGAATGCGAACTCGGCTTCAAGCTTATATTCGTCCTGATCCTCTCTGTCTCGTCCCTTTGTGGAAAGATTGAACATTATTATGGGAACGATATTGGATTCGTCAACGCACTCGCTTACGTAATCCGATATACCGTTTTCATAAACGTATATTTCCTCTGTGAATTTTCCGTTTTCCTCTTCGAAAAGGAGCTTGAATCTTACGCCCGCGTTTACGACCGACTGTCTCTTAAGTGTTTCGCGGAAGAATGAGTGAGGTATGTTTATATCTGTGAATACGTCGTAGTCCGGTTTCCAGCGTATTACGGTTCCTTTTTTCTTTTCGCCCTTTTCGATAGGACGTACGAGCAGCTCGCCTACGGGATATCCCTTTTTGAATTCCATCTGCGAAAGATTTGTTCCGTCGTATGATTTTACGGTCATAAACTCGGAGGAGCATTGTGTAGCGCATGCACCGAGACCGTTGAGGCCGAGGGCAAACTGATAATTTCCGCCGTCGTTATTATAATATTTTCCACCTGCATAAAGTTCGCAGAATATGAGGTCCCAGTTATAGCGACCCTCTTTTTCGTTGTAGTTCATGGGTACGCCTCGGCCGTTATCCTCGACCTGAAGCACCGTATCCTTGTATACGGTAACGGTTATTTCGTTTCCGTAGCCTTCCTTTGCCTCGTCAACAGCATTTGCGAGTATTTCAAAGAAAGCGTGCTCACAGCCTTCAAGACCGTCCGAGCCGAGAATCGCGGCAGGGCGTTTTCTTATTCTATCCGGACCCTTAAGGGCTGTTATACTTTGATCGTTGTAGGCTTTTTTCTTGTTTTCTGCCATTATTATGCCTCCATTTTTCTTGCTCTTCTATATTATAACACAAAAAAGCGATTTTGAAAAGGGGGTATTTCAAATTTTGCACTTTATACAAAGCCTATTAATATGTACTTTTTTGCGCTGAGAAGGTAAAATATTTTTTAATATAATGTCGGGACAGTTGCAATTTATAAGAAAATGTTGTATAATATATATTGAATTTCTAAAATACGCGTTCGGAGAGTAACGTTATGGAAAAACACGATATTATTACGGAGAGACTCAAGGACGGAGAAGTCGCGGTCCTCGGCTTCGGCATATCCAACCGTCCCTTAGTGGAGTTCTTGCTTGGTCTTGGCTGCAGAGTCAACGTAAGAGATGCCAAAAGCGAGGAGGCACTTGGTGAGGACTGCCTCAGAATGAAGACACGCGGTGTTAATTTTATCCTCGGTGACGGATATCTTGACGGTATATACGAGAAGGTCATATTCCGTTCTCCCGGCATCAGACCGGATAGCGGAAGTATTCCCGCGGCGGTAGCAAACGGCTCCGTGCTTACAAGTGAAATGGAATATTTTCTCTCACTTACGCCCGCGTACGTTATTGCGGTTACCGGAAGTGACGGAAAGACTACGACGACCACGCTCATTTATAAGCTTCTTGAGGAAGAGTTCAAGAATACCGAAAGAAATGTATACGTCGGAGGAAACATAGGCAGCCCCTTACTTCCTCTTGTAAACGAAATGACCGAAAAAGATCTTGTGGTCGTTGAGCTTTCAAGCTTCCAGCTTCAGACTATGAGATCTCATATAGACAGAGCAGTTATTACGAACATTACGCCAAACCACTTGAACTGGCATACGGATATGGAGGAATACGCGTCTGCAAAGGCTAATATTTTTGCAGGTCCGTCAATGTCGCACTTAACGGTAAATGCGGCGGATGAAAGGACGTTTGACTACGGGGTTGCTTTTGAAAAGGAGAGGACGTTCTTCTCGTACAAGCACATTCCCGAGCAGTGTTACCTTTTTGAGCGCACGAGTATAATGTGTGCCGAGGACGGATATATCGTTCGCAAGCACGGTGCGGATACCGAAAGGATAGTCGCAATATCCGATATAAAGCTTCCCGGTGCGCACAACGTTGAGAATTATATGGCTGCGATATCGGCGACCGAGGGACTTGCTACGTCGGAAACGGTTACAACCATCGCGAAGACCTTCGGAGGAGTGGAGCACAGACTTGAATTTGTGCGTGAATTCAAGGGAGTAAAGTACTACAACAGTTCTATAGACTCAAGTCCGACGCGAACAGCCGCGGCTCTTTCCGCACTTAAGGATAAGCCTATCGTTATTTGCGGAGGATACGACAAAAACATTCCGTTCGAGCCGCTTGCCGAGGCACTTGCAAATAAATCCAAGGCAGTTGTTCTTACGGGAGCAACAAGAGTAAAGATACTTGACGCGATATCCGGCTGTGCCGCATTTGACCGCGACGCGATACCGGTACACGTTAAAGAGGATTTCCGGGATGCGGTGATCCTTGCAAGAGATATAGCAAAATGCGGAGACACGGTTCTTTTGTCTCCCGCATGCGCAAGCTTTGATGCTTTCCCGAACTTTGAGGTGAGAGGAAACGCATTCAAGGGTATTGTAAATGATTTTGAATGAAAGGAAGTTATTATGGAATTAAAGGACCTGATATATTCGCTGTCGTCGATTATGACGATATCCGGATTTGAGACACGCAGCATAGGCGAGATAGAATCGCTTATAGGCGAGCATTTCGATGAATGCACGCGAGACGGAGTCGGTAACGTTTGCTTCGTAAAGAGAAGCAAGAGACCACTTGCCGATGGTGAAACTCGCACAAAAATACTTGTCGATGCTCATTTTGACGAGATAGGCATGATAGTCACCGACATTAAGGAGGGCGGCTTCCTTACCGTTACAAACATAGGAGGAATAGACGCATCGCTTCTTCAGGCATCCGACGTATGCATATACGGAAAAAAGAAGATATTCGGTGTTATTTCCTCGACACCTCCTCACCTTTCGGGACCGGACGAAAGAAACAAGCTCAAGCCGATAACCGAGCTTCTTATAGACACCGGCTACGATAAGGAGGAGCTTGAAAAGATAGTAAGACCCGGAACCCCGGTTGGATTTGCTCCCGTTTATAAGGATCTTATGAACGGAAAAATAAGCGGAAAGGCTTTTGACAACAAGGCTTGTGCAGCTTGTGCGGTATACGCAATAGCAAACACTCCCGCTGAGGAACTTTACGGAGACGTATATCTCCTCCTTTCAAACTTTGAAGAGACCTCTATGTACGGCGGAGTTACACCCGGTGCATACTCGGTATCTCCCGACTACGCGATGGTAATAGACGTGAACCTTGCATCCGTTCCCGAAACGAAGAAGAGCGAAACGGTAGATATGAACAAGGGCCCCTCTATAACCTATTCCGCTTCCACTGACAGAAAGCTTACGAGAATGCTCGATCAGGCATGCAAGTCGGATCGTAGCCA
>JAZSLE010000016.1:0-3207 GCA_045535215.1 Eubacteriales bacterium | reverse complement strand
GCTTGCGGCAGAGCATAACAACACTTTGAAAAGAGGATATCAAATGTCAAAAAATCAAAAAAAGAAGTCTCCCTCCCAGCGCATAAACGAGGCTCTTGAGGAACAGAAGAAAAAGATGGATCCCGAGCTCGGCAAGCAGGTTCTGAAGAAGGGCAAGCAGCTGATTATCCTTTTGGGACTCACAGTGCTTGAGTGGATGATATACGTATACTTCGTTCAGAAGTGGGAATTCCAGACGATAACAATCGTTTATCTTTGCGTTTGGGCGGTATCGGTAATAGCATATTTCGTATACAACAAGGGCTTTTCTCTCAAAGGAGTTACACCCGATATGCTCCCTGCGGAATGGTCGGACGAAAAGAAGCAGGGCATCATAGACGATGCAAACAAAAGGCTTCAGAAATCGCGTTGGATGGTATACGTTATCGCTCCGATAACTTTCGTTCTTCTTATAGACGTATTCACCGTTCTCGTGCTTCCCGGTATCAGAGAGGCGTTCGAGCAGAGCAACCTCTGGACAGGCAACTGACGGCGAGGTCTTATGGATCAGCAAATACGTATAATCTCGCTGTTTTCGGGATCGAAGGGCAACTGCACCTACTGCTCCGTATACGGATATGAGTTTCTCATTGACGCGGGTGGAAGCTGCAAGCGCATCTGCTGTGCATTAAAGAATCACGGCACCGATCTTTCTGCAATACAGGACATTTTCATAACCCACGAGCACAAGGATCACATTGCCGCACTTCCCGTTCTTTCAAAAAAGACGAACGCGCGCATACATATGAACGCCCTCAGTGCTCAGTACGCGCAAAGGCAGTCGCCTGCTCTGTGCGGCAGGATACAGACGCATCCCCTATCCTATGAGGTATCCGACGGGCATATAAGCATAAGCTCGTTCCCTCTGTCGCACGACAGCGTATCCTGCGTAGGATTTCTCGTCAGGATAGACGGTGAAAAGCTGCTTTGCGTTGCGACCGACACCGGAGTTCTCACTTCCGAAGCGGAGGCGGCGATATCCGGTTGCAGATACGCCATATGCGAGGCGAATCACGATTCCGACATGCTCATATTCGGCAGCTATCCTCCCTTCCTCAAGGAAAGGATACTGTCGTCGGTCGGACATCTTTCGAATAAGGACTGCGCCTCTCTTGTCAAGCGCATTCTTTCAAACGGATGCGAGCGAGTCATGCTTGCCCATCTGAGTGAGGAAAACAACACGCCCGACCTTGCGTACGCCACCATAATACGCGAGTGCGGAGACGAATACGAAAAAAGGGTATGCGTAGCGTCGCAGAGCCGAGCTACCGTGCTTGTGTAACTGTCATGATAGAGATAAGGATAGTATGCGTGGGAAGCATCAAGGAGCAGTACCTGCGCGACGGCATTGCCGAATACTCAAAAAGAATGAACGGCAAGGCGAGCTTCTCAATAGTCGAGCTTAAAGAGGAGCGGCTTCCCGAGTCACCATCGCAAAACGTAATATCCGCCGCTCTTGATAAGGAGGCGGAGAGGATCCTTGAGGCGTCAAAGGGAACCTACCGCATTGCAATGTGCATTGAGGGAAAGCAAAAGGACAGCGAGGAGCTGGCGCACGCAATAGAGCGCATCAGCATGACAAGCTCCGCGATATCCTTTATAATAGGATCGTCTCACGGGCTTTCCGACAAGGTAAAGCTTGTATCAAAAGAGAGACTTTCCTTTTCAAAGCTGACCTTCCCGCATCAGCTCATGAGACTTATGCTCACAGAGAGCATATACCGTTCCTTCTGCATAATAGCGGGAACGAAATACCACAAATAAACGATCAAACGGAGAATTATTCAGATGAAAGGAACCGTTATAAGGACGATAAGCATCGCGGTGCTTATTTGCTTATGCATTACGTCAGTTTTGTACGTTGACGGATATTTTGAATTTTCTTTTATAGATAGACATCCCGACATTTCGGTTGTGGGAGGTACTACCTCTCAGCCCTTGAGCACGACCGACCAAGCGATAAGTGATTCCCTGTCCTCGCTTGTTACAGGTGACTCAATAAGCCAAATAACGTCAAGCAATCCTGAAACGACGATCGGAGGAAGCATCGGAGATACCGAAAGCGGCTCAACGTCGGACGGCGGAAGATTTTCGCCGGACAGCGTATCCGACTATATCAACGCAGGCTATAAGATAACCTACGACGATTACACCAACGAAATGGTGATAGCCGAGGTCGTGCTTCCCGACAAATTCGGAGAGCTTTATACCGGCGGAATGGTGACACGTGTGCCTACCGACGTATTCAGATACTCGGACGAGACCTTCCGACGCACAGAGATGACCGCATCCACGAAGGAAAGATACACGGTCGAATCGTATATGGGCTACATACTCATAGCCTCGAATAACAACACTCTCGTGCTTGACGGAACGGGCAAGCTTCTCTTCACGTACGAAGGAACGCTTGCGCCCGCGTACACACGCGACAAGTCGGACAGACCCCTTTACTTCACAAAGAACGTAACCGAATTCTACTATATTGATTTTGAAGCAAACGAGCTTAAGCGCGCCGAGGACTACGTAGACCAATACGACGGTCGTGGGCTCTATTTCAACTACAACCCTTCATTCGGTAAGAGCGACAACCAGTACACGATATTCTGGAAGGAGACCGAATTCACACGCCACTACGAGATAGACCTCGCAAGCGATTGGAAGAAGCTGAACGTTTCTCCCCTTATCGCTAAGGAGCTGTGGAAGATGTATCCGCTTTACTGCACGCTCACCGCGAAGGTAAACATGCGATTTGCGGCGGCTCTTGACAAAACACAGTACGAGCTTTGGCTTGAAGAGGAATCTATCCGCAAGGAAGAAGAATCCAAGAAGCTTGAAAGCAGCCTTGAAACAACGCTTTCTCCCGAGGAAACATCCGAGCCCGCAGAGATAACAACTCCCGAAACGACGAACTCTCCCGAGGAAACGACTAATCCTTCGGATATCACCGCGCCCGAGACTACACTTTCTCCCGAGGTGCCCACGTCTCCGTCCGAGAACGTGACATCCTCTGCGGAAACTGTCACAGATCCCATGAGTTCACAGTCCGAGGCGGCGGCGAACGAGGAAGCCTCTGCTCCATCCGAGGACACAACGTCAGAAACCATTGCGCCCCCCGAGGTAACTACTCCCGAAGTCACCACGCCCGAGGCAACCACCCCCGAGGCAACC
>JAZSLE010000086.1:0-3093 GCA_045535215.1 Eubacteriales bacterium | reverse complement strand
CACCGATTTCATAGAGACCCATCTTAACGTTGTGAACGGCAGATTCCTCATTCCTGCCGACACCTACCTCAAGGGCAAAACCGATATAAGAAAGGTACCCATTCGCGAGGGTGCTGACTACCGCATAATGACGTATAACCTCGCAGGAGCGGGCGGAGTTACTGCGGATGCGATCGAACTTCTCCTCGACAATCTAGCAGACATCGTCTGCCTGCAGGAATCAAATGCCTCAACGCATACCAAAATAATATCCGGACTTCCCGAGAATTACAAGTACGCAACAAAATTCCATTCAAACGGAAAGACCTACAATTACACACCCATTCTCTACAACTCCTCTATCTTCACTCTTGAAGATTCGGGTCTTGAATGGCTTGACGGAAGATACACCAAAACCAACACGAAGTCGCTTTCGTGGGCTGTCCTCAAGGATAAAAACGGAACGACCTTCGCGGTCATCAATTTCCACGGAGCCGTATGCTCGGCGACCTACGTGGGATTTGAAAATATGACCTCTTCCGAGCGCGCCGCGCAGGCTCTCGAGTGGAGGATAGACAATGTAAGACAAATACTCGACCTCAAATCAAGAATAGAGGCAAAGCACGGAAGTATACCGATGATGGTTACCGGAGACTGCAACTTCAACAAGTCGTCGGTTCCCTATCAGAATATCATCGCAGGCGGATTTTCGGACTCCGAATTCACCGCAACGTCGAGTGCCACGACCGGATATAATACCTACATCGGATTCGGTGCCGAAAAGGTCCCCACAGGACAGAGCATCGACCATATCTTCGGAACGACCGGCGTAGAATTCGTGCTCCACAGAATAGTAATGGATCAGCTCGTATTCACGGCATCCGATCACTGTCCTGTATTTACGGACTTCAGGATCACAAAATAAAAGCTTCATGAAAGGAGGATAGGAATGACCGGACTTTTGATAGCAATAGCCATAATAGTGTTCATACTCATGATAAAAGCCAAGGTCATTTTGATACTCCATGATGACGTAATGGCGTTGAAGCTTCGCATATGCGGAATACCGATAACCATCCTTCCGAAGAAAGAAAAAGAGATAAAGCTCTCCTATTACTCTAAGGAAGCGATGGAAAAGCGCAAAAAGGCCGCGATTGAAAAGAAGAAAAAGGCTGAGGAAAAGAAGCGAAAGAAAAAAGAAGCCAAGGCAAAGAAGGAAGCAGAGCGCCAGGCACGGATCGAGAAGCTTAAAAAGGAGGGCAAATACAAGGAGCCCGAAAAGAAGCCCAAGGACGAGACGGCACTCACCCTTATCGACAACATAAACGCGGGTGTCTCCGCACTCGGACGTTTCTTTGCTCAGTTCGGAAAGCGACTCAGAATAGACGTAACACGTATAATCATATGCGTCGGCACTGGTGATGCGGCTAACACCGCAATAATGTACGGAGCCGTCGTTGCATCGGTAAATATACTCCTTGAGCTACTCAACAAGATAACCAATATAAACGGTCTCAAAAACGCAGAGATAGACGTAAGATGCGATTATCTCGCCGAAAAGACCACCGCAGACGTCCATATAGCTGTCTCACTCAGAGTATGGCATCTGTTCGATTTCATTTTCGCGGCATTGAGAGCATTCCTCAGAAAGAGAAAGAAGATCAGAAACGAAAAGATACGTCTGGCGGCACTTAAGCATAAAGCGGCACAGATAATAGCCGCAAAGCGCAAAGCGGCAAGCGAACGAAAAAAGCAAGATCACCGCGACACATAATAACACAGCTACCAAATTTTAAAAAATAAATTCAATATAACTTGAAAGGATATAATGCTATGTCAAGTGAAAACAAACTCCAGGATATTATAAGAACTTCTCTTGAGAATATCCGCACAATGGTTGACGCAGACACCGTTATCGGCAAGCCCATCAACACAAACTCCGGAACTACCATCATTCCCATCTCCAAGGTAAGCGTTGGCTTCGCTTCCGGCGGTGTAGACTACACAGGAAAGAACGAAGCAGCAAATGCCGCAAAGATGCAGAACTTCGGTGGCGGCGGTGGAACCGGTATAAGCGTTTCTCCCGTTGGATTCCTCGTTGTAAACAGCGCAGGCGACGTTGAGCTTATCAACATCGGTGTTCCCCAGGCTAACGATCCCATTGACCAGATCGCAAACCTCATTGAGCGTTCTCCCGAGATATTCGGAAGAATAAAGTCCGTATTCTCCAAGAAGACAGAGGAAGAGGACGACGAAATAGTTCTTGCCGACGAATGATCCGCACCTGCGGTAATAAATATATGCCTCGTAAAATATACTTTAACAAAAAAGTATATTTACGAGGTTTGTCGGTATGTCCTTTTCGTTTCGTTCAGCATTAAAAAAGCATTCTTCGGTGCTTTTGGTACTGTTTCTCGTGCTTCTGACGGCAGGCGCACTCTCTTTTGCACCGGCGTCCGTAAATACCTTCAGTGATATTTCACCCCGGGTATCCTTCGTACGCTCAAACGCAAGCATTAACACCCCTTCCCTCTCTGCAAAGGCGGCGGTGCTTATCGAATGCTCATCGGGTGAGATGATCTGCCAAAAGAATTCGGATGTACGCATGCCTATGGCAAGCACCACCAAGATAATGACCGCGCTTACGGTTATAGAAAACACCGACCTGACAGAAACGGTCACCATACCGAAGGAGGCCTGCGGGATAGAGGGCTCGTCGGTATATCTGCGCGAGGGTGAGCGTTTCACCGTAGAGGAGCTTTTGTATGCTCTTATGCTCGCGTCCGCAAACGATGCCGCTACCGCGCTTGCTCTTCATGTAAGCACAAGCATAGACGCGTTTGCAGAGCTTATGAATAAGACTGCAGGCGAGCTCGGACTGAAAAATACCCATTTTACAAATCCTCAGGGGCTCGACGACAGCGACCACTATACGAGCGCCGCAGACCTTGCGAAAATATCACGTGAGGCGATGCAAAATGACGTCTTCAGAAGGATATGCGCCACCAAGAAGACAATTATAAACAAAAGCAGTAAGGAAAGTGCAAGGCTTCTGGAATACGACACCCGCCTACTCTGCTCCTATGACTGCGCCGTCGGCATAATACCCGGATT
>JAZSLE010000110.1:0-8436 GCA_045535215.1 Eubacteriales bacterium | reverse complement strand
GAAGGTACCCGCACCTCCCGCGCCGAATTGAATATTAGTCTCGGTATCAAGTATACCTTCCGAATAGAATCTCGCGACCGAACGGACTCTTTTGCTTATACTTCCACCCCTGTCTATTATTATCGGTTTGTATCCATGTCTCGCAAGCACGTATGCCGCAAACAGTCCGCACGGACCCATTCCGACAACAAGGACTCTTCCACCGAGCGTATCATCACCGCTGCAAAAATTCAATTCCGCATACGGATCGGGACACTCCGCGATCTTCAATCTTTGCGCCGCAACGCCGAGAGAGCCGCCGTAATGATCCACCTTGATCGAGGAAACGAAGCAGATATCGCTTCTGTCTCTCGCATCCAACGATCTGCGGAAGATAGAGCAACTCTCGGGTGAAGCGGTACATCCCGCGTTTTTCAGCCTGCGAATCGCCTCGTAAACGAACGCCTCCTCGGGCTCTGTATAGGGCAGTCTTATATCAGAAACTATGAGACTTTTCATCATGAAGGCTGAGTAGTCTCGGAACCGTCAGGTTGCTCGGTAGAAGGTGTCTCCGGACCCTGCGGCTCTGTTACGGCAGGTGTCTTTTTAGTTATGATAAAGTCTACCTTTACCTGCGTGTACTCGCTTTCGTTCGTAACTCCGTTAGGAAGTATTATATCAAACGTTCTCGTCTGCACTGGCTCAAGATTTCCGTCACTATCGTATCTGAGATGTGAGGGCTTGAGCGAGAAGAGATTAATGTCGTTGATGGAGGACATAACAAGCGCTTCTCCGCTTACGGGAATAGAATCGATGTCCATATTAACTACAAGCTCGTAATCGGCAAAAGCTACGGCGTCGTATGTATATGTAAGCGCCACGCTCTTTCTCATAAATACGGGAATGGTTATCTCTACGAGATCCTCATCCGGGCGGAGATACGGGTTCTGTATTCTTGATCCATTCTCGTCAACGAGATATATCGTCGTTGAACTCTTAAGGCTTCCGGTTACCTTGCCTATATTTATCTCGGCTATAGCGCTCTTTATTGTATTGAGAACGCTCACGGGACCGGTTACTCTTATCTCATCGATATTCTTTGATATCTTCGAGTCGTCTATATAATACCCGCCGTCTATCGTGTACTGCGCCTTTACGGTAACGCTTACCTTTACCGTATCTATTACGTCTGCATAAACAACTATGTCGTTGGGTGTAACGAGAGTTACCGCCACGTCGGGAAGCGAATCCACGTTGACCTGAAGGAGCTGTCTTTCCGAGTTATCTATCTTGCTGACGTCAACGTATGCATATATATCGTTCGCCGAATACTTGTCAACGTCTGTACGCTTTCCCTTGAGAGTTACCGTAACAGTATTATCGTATCCGCTGATAACGGACATATTGTTGTTTCTCTCAAGCTCCTGAGTTCCCACTATCTGCACGGGAACGAGATTCAGCGTCTTTTCGTAATCAATATCCTCCATTCCCATAACGTAGAGCCAAATGCCCATCGCCATAAGAAATGAGAAAATAAACAGTATTATCTTGTGGTCCTTTTTTTTGGAATTATCCGCCTGCTGAATTTCATCCGCAGGATTCTCATCAAACATTGCGAGATCACTTTCCGCAAGGTTATCCGTTTCGTATTTCTTATCGTTCTGCATTGCGCACCTCCTTATCTGTAATTTATCGGGGATCGCTGTCGTCGATTATCTCAACGCTCTGAACGTCGCCTTCGCCCGCATCCTTTTTAACACCGCGGGTCTTATTTCTCTTCTTTTTGCCTCTACCGAATCTTCTCTTGAGCTCGCGTGAGAGTCTTTCCATATCGTAACCGCGTCTTATTTCTCCGTTGTAGCAAAGAGAAACAGTTCCCGTTTCCTCGGATACTACGATAACAACGGCATCGCTCGCGATCTCACTGAGACCGACAGCCGCCTTGTGTCTTGTACCGAGAGAGTCGCTGATTTTTCTGCTTGTAGCGGGAAGATAGCAGCCCGCTGCAGCTATACGCATCTCTCTTATTATAACCGCGCCGTCATGCAATGGCGACTTGTTGACGAAAATATTCTGCAAAAGCTGTGAGGATATCTGAGCATCTATCTTTATTCCGCTCTCTATACAGTCACCGACCTTCGTGTCCTTCTCTATTACGATAAGCGCACCGGTAGAGGCCTCTGACATTGCGAAGACCGCCTCGCATATCTGATCGATATTGTTCTTAAGCTCCTGAGTTACCTCCTCGTTGAGCTCCTTGTCGGCAGAATCGGTTATTCCGCTTACGATCTTGGACGAGATACCTCCCACCTTCTCAAGCGCGGATCTGAGCTCATCTTGGAATATTATGATTATCGCAATAAGACCTACCTGATAGAAGTTTGAAAGAATAAACTTCATAGCATGCATATCAAGTGCCTCGGCTATAAGGAAGACAAATACTATCAGAAGGCATCCGGTAATAAGCTTTCCCGCGCGTCTGTTGCTTATAAACCGTATGACCATAAAGAAGATTATGGTAAGCAATAAAACGTCCGCGTAGTCTACCACCGTCATAGCCTTAATAGGCTCCCATATGTTTTCAACCACGAACGTTGATATCATATCAACGAATTGAGACAATTTATCCATTGAGATTCCTCCGCGATCCAAAATAAAAATGTATATATAATAATATTATATCATCTTTTTTTATATTTGTAAAGTTCTTTTTTTGTTTTTATTTCAAATTGCGCCCATAACTCTGTAAATTTTTTTAGATACGTCTGTTAACAATGTTCCCTGCAACAAAAAGGCTCCCGAAAACCATCCTCGGGAGCCGTTTTTTATGTCAGCAGCGTCCTCCGCCGCTTCGTCCGCCACCGCTTCCTCCTCTTCCTCCGGAGGAGCCGTTGTTCGACTTTCTCATTCTTGTAACAGTAGAATACAGGTATATGTCCGACGACACACGAAGATCAAAGCTTCCAATGTTTACGTATTGCGCCGCATCTCTCTTCGGCCTTACCGTCTTCAGCTTGGATTTCATCACAAATACGGATATAAGAGCTATCGCCGCGGATATAACGATCACCCACACACCCCCCGCGTATTTGCTTTCTTCCTTCGCAACGTGGGATATGCTTTCTCCGCGTTCGTGACGCATCATAGCTTCTCGCGTTACCGAAAGAAATTCAGTCGCCGCACCGTAAAAGTCGTCGCGCGTCATATAAGCCTTGACCTTTTCCTCAAGATACTCTACCTCGTATCCGTCCTCAAGCGCATCCTCGCACCTTCCGTCACGGTAGAAAAAGTAGTCCTTGTATTTTCCGTCAAGAGACATGTAGTATACGATTGCGTCATCCTTTTGCGCATAGCTTTTACATACGGATTTACTGTCTCGGTAAAGCTGATCCTCAAGCAGATCGATGCTTATGTTAGTCGGATATTTATCACGAACAAAGTATATTATGACATCTATATCGTATATATCGCCAAGATCGCGTATAACCGTTTCAAGCTCTGCCCGCTCCTCGTGTGTAAGAAGTCCCGCCTTGTCCATTACCCGCGACGGATACGTGTCCGCACAAACGGATATTACGGTAAAAAGTAAAATGCACGCAACAACGAGAACGGCACACAATGATATGAATCTGTTCTTCATCCCGCACCTCCTCATATAAGCATAAGGATAGCCGTACCGATAGCGGTACAAGCCGCGAATATTCCGCCGAGAAATGCAAAGAATCTGCCCATGGACACGGGAAGATCTCCGACGAGCCTTCCGGTCTGTCCGTTCATCGCGAAGGTATAAAGCTTTTCTTTGTATTTCGTGTTCAGAAGCCATACCGGCATAAAACCGTATCTGATCTTTCCGTGAGAAAGATCGACCTTGCTCGACCTTGTGACAACGGTGTTGTAGCCCACAACAGTACTTCTGAAGGTGTCCTCCACCGATCTCTTAACGCGATCGTTTATGACAGGCATCAGCTCTTCACTGTCAACGTCGTATTTGTCCGCAAAGAATCCCGAAAGATAGTTCGCGGAAAAGTCTATCATTCCGCTCGCGTCAAACGGCTCTATTGATTGCATTACAACGTCGTCTATCTTTGAAGAACCGTCTGCGGGAATGTTCTCAAAGGAAAGCTTGCCTCCGCGGCGTACAAGATAGTGCGACGTCTTCGTGTATATGTAGTCTCCGTCGCTCCAGGTAGCCACCCTCGTCGCATTGTAGCTTATTATCGAGTCGGTATCGCAGTCAAAGAACCAAAAAGGAACGTATATTCCCTTTATCTCCTCTATCTTGTTCGTATCCTTGAAGCATTTCGGAAGAAGCCACTTCCCCTTGTAGTGCTTCAAAAGCGCTTCCTTTGCCTGCTCCTTTGTAAAAGCAAACGGGATAATAATGTCCGGCTTGTACACGTTTTCGGTATTATCCGCCATTATCGTCGGATTTCCACAATAAGGACACGTAGTAGCCACCGTGTTTTCGTCTCCGATGACCTCGCCTCCGCAGGAAGGACAAACGTATGTGCGCATACCGCTTTTCTCGTCCTCTGTCCACTCACCGTTTTTACTTGTATACGCTTCCCATTCGTAGCTGTCCGTCGCATTCTCTTCCTCTATTGAGCTCACGTACTCCTTCATATCCTCGGCAGAGAATTTTGTGTCGCAATATTCACACATCATTCCTCCGCCTTCAGGATCGAATATAAGGGGTGCCGAGCATCGCGGACACTTATAGGTTTTTACCTCACTCATACGATTCCTCCGAATGACAGTGTTTCTCAAAATCATCTCTATTATACACCATACGGCCTAAATTGTCAATAACGCCGCACAAACTTTATCCTATGCGTCTTGACATTCAAGCACTTTTGAGATATAATATTATCCGTACACCGCTATTGCGGCAAAGACAATATTATCTTGTAAAAGGATAGCATATGAAACAAACACTTGTTGCAACGACACTCTTCGGGCTTGAGAAATCACTCGGAGAGGAAATAGACGCGCTTGGCTATAAGCGTATAGAAACGATAGACGGAAGAGTCACCTTTGAGGGCGACGAGAATGCGATAGCGCGTTCAAACGTTTTTCTCGGCCTATGCGAGAGAGTATACATTCTTGCAGGTAAATTCCCTTGCGATTCCTTCGCTTCCCTCTTCGACGGATGCTTTGATATTCCCTGGGAGGAGTACGTCGGAAAAAACGACGAATTTCCCGTGACCGGTCACGCAATAAAGAGCACTCTCTTCTCCGTGCCCGATTGCCAGAGAATAATAAAGAAGGCGATAGTCAACCGCCTCTCCTCAAAATACGGTATCTCCACCTTTCCCGAGGACAGCGGAATGCGCGTCAGAGTTGAGTTCTTTATATTCAAGGACGTCGCTCACCTTATGATAGACACAAGCGGAGTACCTCTCCACAAAAGAGGCTACCGCCCCGCCGCAAATGCAGCACCGATAAGAGAAACTCTCGCTATGGCTATGGTAAAGAACGCGCGCCTTCACGACACCGATCTTCTCTGGGATCCGTTTTGCGGATCGGGTACGATAGTCATAGAGGCTGCACGTAAAGCCCGCGGCATCGCTCCCGGCTCGCAAAGAAGCTTCTGCGGCGAGGATTATTGGTTCGTAGACGGAGACTCGTGGGACCTCGCACGCGAGGAAGCGAAATCTCTTGTAAAGCAGGATTGCACCTTTGAAGCATACGGAAGCGATATAGACCCCGAATGCATTGAGATAGCAAAGGAAAACGCAAAAAGAGCGGGAGTTCACGACCGCATAAAATTCTTCGTCAAGGACGCAAGAAGGATACAGAAGCCGAACAGACGCGGAACTATAATATGCAATCCTCCGTACGGTGAGCGCCTCATGAACGAGGACGAGGTACGCGCACTTTATAAGGAGATGGGTAAGACCTTCACGGGATTCGACCCGTGGCAGATATACGTAATATCCGGCTATGAGGATTTCGAATACTGCTACGGCAGAAGAGCCGATAAAAAGCGCAAGCTCTACAACGGAATGATTCCCTGCACCCTTTACCAGTACTATAAGCCTCCCTTCGCAAGAGAAGTCGCGAAGCACCCCTACGGTAACAAAAAGAAATAAAACAAAAAGTAAGAGCCATAATGGGATCGGCTCTTAAGTACAGTTTTTCGAGTACGTTACCTATCGACAAGAATACGGCAGAGAATGTTTTATATTTAAGAAAGTTTTCCTGTAAGGAAACCGCCGAGAGTAACCATGGGTCACTCTCGGCGGTTAATTATTCGATTCGGCTCTATTACACCGTCTATTTCGGTGGTGAGTAAGTGCGCACTTGCAGGTAAATAAAAAGCCTCCCTTTCGCGAAGGGAGGTGTCACGTCTTGCCGTGACAGAGGGATTGTAAAACCTAAAATCGGGTAAAAAACAATCCCTCAGTCAAATTCGTTGACAGCTCCTTCACACAAGGGAGTCTCCGGTTGTAATCTCTCGTCTATCTGTTGTTTTTCTAAAAAACTGTCCTTAAAAACACGCTCCGTAGCCTCTCCGTCTTTTTGTTTATTCATTACGTAATGCAAGCGCAAGCGCATTTGACAGCACTCTGAACTCTTCAAGCGAAAGTCTCTCGCCCCTTATTCTCGGATCTATTCCGCAAGACTCGATTATCTCGGTCAGCCTCTGCTTTGAAAGCTCGGAAAAGCCGGTCATAAGCGAATTTGGAAGCGTCTTTCTTCTCTGCTCGAACGAGGCCTTTACCGTTCTGAAGAATATCGCGTCGTCTATAAGGTCTATCGGCTTTTCCTTGTGCATTTTTATACGAACGACCGCAGAGTTGACCTTCGGCTGAGGAACAAAAAGCTCCGCGGGAACCGAAAACAGCCTCTGCGCCTCTCCGTAATACGCAAGAGACGCGGTAATGGCACCGCAATCTTTACCTCCGACCTCGGACGTAAGTCTGTCCGCCACCTCGCTCTGAACCATTACGGTTATATAACTAAACGGGAATCCGCTCTCAACAAGCTTCATCAGTATCGGAGTGGTGATATAGTACGGAAGGTTTGCACACACCGAAACTCCGCCCTCGATATATTCGCCGAGCAGCGCGTGAATGTCGGTCTTCATTATGTCGGCGTTTACTACCGTAACGTTATCAAGCCCGTAAAGAGTATCGCGAAGCACCGGAATGAGAGCCTCGTCTATCTCTACCGCAATAACTCTCTTGTACCTTGCGGCAAGCTCTCTCGTCATGCATCCGAGTCCGGGACCTATCTCAAGAATAGTCTCACTGTTAACACAGCATTCCTCGGCAATATCGCCCACCACCGCCGCGTCGGTGAGAAAGTTCTGACCGTACTCCTTTTTGAATTTTATGCCGTGCAGCTCCATCACCGCACGTATCGTTTTTATATCACAAAGATCAACGCTCATTGTTTACCTCTCTTATAGAACACCGCCTTGATTTGTAACAAAAATGTTAACATCACAAAAAAGCAGTTGAAAAAATATAGTGTTTGTGGTATAATATCAATGTTCGAGCGCTGGTGTAGCACAGTCGGTAGTGCAGCTGATTCGTAATCAGCAGGTCGTGTGTTCGAGTCACATCACCAGCTCCAAACACGTAAGCCTCGGTCTCCGAGGCTTTTCTTTTTTTATTATACCATAACGCAAGAAAAAAAGCAACACCAAAATCGAAAAAGCAGTGCAAAAATTCATCTGCACTGCTTATTCGTCAGTTCCAAAGCATCCCTGCAAGACAGGGAATGAACTTTTCTCTCTCGCTTGCGGTCTCACTTACGGAAACTCCGCTTATCGGATCGTAGAAATACTGGTAGCAAAAATAGGATACGCCGACGCATTTGTCAAGCCCTTTGGTATATTCAAGACAACGAACGAGAACGTCGTCGTTTTCCGCCCACTCGTTCTTTCCGCTTCCCGCGTAATTGTCTACCTTTGATTTCGCCTTTCCGAGCGTCATACCGATGATAAGCTTGACCTTATCCGTCTTTATAATGTCGCTCCATACGTTACATATCTTAACGAAATCGCACGTCTGATGCTCAAGACCGAAATAGACCTGAGGACAAATATAATCGATAAAGCCCTCCTCGGAGCACCATCTATATACGTTAGCGTATTGCTTTTCGGTCACGGTATTTATTACTCCCGCAGGGCTTATTCCAAACAGCGCGTCCCCGTTTTTCTCCTTTACCGCAGAGTAAAGCTCGGATACAAGAAGATCAAGACTGTTCATTCTGAAGTCCTTAAGAGAAACCTTACCGTTTTCCTTGATATATTCGCGATATGCCTCTTCGTCAAACAAGGTATCCTGCGTGGGATAGAAATAATCGTCCATATGTATTCCGTCAACGGGATATTTTTGCATTATCTCTCTCACACCGTCCACTATCAGCCTTCTGACCTCGGGATATGCGGGATTGAGATAGAGTCTGCCGCCGACGGTCACAACGTATCTGCCGTTCGTATCGGGC
>JAZSLE010000143.1:0-5575 GCA_045535215.1 Eubacteriales bacterium | reverse complement strand
AACCTCTTCCATGAGCTTGAGCGCGCGGTGCTTAGCGATACCGCGGGTTACCTTGTTGACAACACCCGAAGCGTTGAGCTTGAGGAAGTCGATAACCGCAACCGTCTCTGCGGGGAAATCTCTGGAGTCGGTAGCTTCAAGCTTTGCGTTGTAGTGGTCCACAAGACCGGAAACGATCTTGCAAACGTTCTTACGTGCAGCGTCAGTGTCGACAACAGCCGCAGGAGTGAGCTTCCAATCGGGCTCGCGTCCCTTGCGTCTTGCATATGCATCGTACTTCTTCTTCTGCTTCTCGTATGCTGCAAGAGCCTTTTTGTTCGTGTTCTTTGCCTTTACGCATACGTCGATAGCGGAGAGGAAGCTTGTTCCGAAGGTGTAAGCCTTGCTGTCCTTGTTTATTTCGAGCGGGTCGATAGAATCGGCAACCGTCTTGACAAGCGCTTCAGCCTCCTTGCTTATTGTGGAAAGATCCGCAGTTTTCTCTATGAGAGCGAGCATAGTCTTGAGCTCCTCTACAGCCTTTGCCTTCGCACTGTTGTGCTCAAGCGCAGACTTTCTGAGCGCGATCTCTGCCTTCTCGAGGAAGTTGAACATAAAGCTTTCGTCGAGGTACTTGCGAAGGAAAGCGTTGAGCTCTGCCATCGGAAGCTCGGGAAGCGGATCTGTGGAGAACGTGAGGTAGTAACCCATAGAGAAGAAGTTGGGAGCGTCAAGCTTGAGCGCCTCTTCACATATGGTCTTGATATTCTGAAGCTCTACTGCGATCTCAGCGTAGTTACCGCTCTTGAGCGCCGCGGGTGCGAGAGATGCGATCTTGTCGCAGGAGGCGTTAAGAGAGGTAGCGGCATCGCCGTTTACAACGTAGGTGGAAACCGTCTTTCTTGCAAGAGCAACAGTCTCCTTAAGAACACCCTTTTCCTCCTTCATAGCGTTCTTTTCTATGAGGAAGAGGAGGTTGTCTATTTCGTCGATAGCTTCTTTTGTGCTGTTTATAGCGGCGTTGTAGTCGCTTTCAAGCTCTATATGCTTGAACTCAAACGTGTCGAAGTCCTTGCATATCTTTTCGATCTCTGCAGCCTTCTCCTTGTCACCGGCAGCGATAGCGTCGGTCATGTACTTTTTGAGAAGAGAGAGATAGCCGTTGAATGCCTCGCGACATGCCTTCTGACGAGCCTTGCCCTTGAGGAGCATAGCCTCTGTCAGCTGCTTACCGATCCTCATGATCGGGTTAAGGCTGGAAAGAGGATCCTGGAAGATCATCGCGATCTTATCGCCGCGGATCTTGTAGAATTCGTCCTCGGGGATCTTGAGAAGATCCATACCGTCGTATATGATCTCGCCGCCCTCAACGATGGAGTTACCTGCGAGGATACCGAGAATAGCCTTTGACGTTACCGACTTACCGGAACCGGACTCACCAACTATAGCGAGCGTCTCGCCCTCGTTAAGATCGAACGAGATGTTACGTACAGCCTGAAGCTTACCGGAAACGGTACGGAAGGAGATCTTTAAGTCTTTAACCTGTAATTTGTTTGCCATAACTTAGTCCTCCACTCCGCGCAGTGACGGGTTGAGCGCATCGCGCAATCCGTTACCGAACAAGTTAAATGATATCTCCAGCAATGAAATGAACAGAGCCGGGAACAATATGATGTGCGGGTTGTTCTGAAGCTCTCCTTGACCCTGAGACAAGAGCGTACCGATAGAGGTAAGCGACGAGGTCTGAAGGTTGATAATACCGAGGTAGGAGAGAGTGGACTCGGAGAAGATAACTCCGGGGATCGTCAGTACCGCACCCGTGATGATGGTACCGATAGAGTTCGGGAAAATGTGCTTGAACATAAGTCTGCCGTCCTTCGCACCGAGTGTTCTCGCGGCGAGGATGTATTCCTGACCCTTGAAGCGGTAGAACTGCAAACGTACTCTTGATGCCATACCGACCCAACCGGTCATAACGTATGCAAACAACAGTGACGGAAGCATACCGACCTGCTCTGACAGGTGCAGCTTAAACAGCGTAACGACAACGATAAACGGAACCGAGGCGAGAATATCGCTTATACGCTCCATCGTGATGTCGATCGCACCGCCGTAGTAACCCTCGATAGCGCCGTAGATAGCACCGAGAGTGAGGTTGATGGCGGAAACGAATATAGCGAGAAGGAAGGAGAGACGCGCACCTGCAGCAAGACACGTGAAGATATCCTGACCGTACTGGTTAGTACCGAAGAGGAATACCGGATCGTGACCGTTGAGGTACTTGTAGTACTCGTAGTAGTGAACACGAACCTTGTAACCGGTCTGGTTAACTACGCCGTATACGTACCAGCCGCCGTTACCGTCGTCACCCTCGATACGCATAGTACTTGTGTAATCGCCCTTTTCCTTGTTAGAGCTTGTGAGATAGTTGGGGATATAGTTACCCTGAGCGTCAAGCTTGGGGTCGCCGTTGGAGGTAGCGCGCTCGTTCTTGAGCTTGTACCAGAAGTTAGCACCAGCGTTACCTATTGTGAACTTCGTGGAGTACGTGTCCGGAACGGGATACATGATCTGTACCTGGTTCTCGTCCTGGTATCTCTGAAGTTCAACGTACTGATCCTTTGTAAGGTTAAGGTAAACGAAGCCTACCTTGTTGTAGGAATCGAGCTTGTATTGATACTGCTCTGCTCCCGTCTCATCCTTTGTTATCGTGGGCTCGCCGTGAACCGCAGGCATACCCGTTTCGATACCGATAGCCTTGTTGTAGAGGTAACCCGCCTTGGAGGAGGTGTAGGTAGAGGTGCCGTCCCAGAATCCGAGAGGAGCGAAAAGCTCGCACTTCGGAAGCGACTTTGCATAGTAGCCGTCTCTGTCCTCAACCGTGAAGGGAGAGAGCATGGGAACGATGATAGCGTATATTACGAGCAACAAAATGATTATTGCCGCGGTAACAGAGCTCTTGTTTTTGCGGAATCGTATCCACGCATCCTTGAAGTAACCTATCGGCTTTGTCTCGAGCTTTCTGTCATGGATCTTGCCGTCATGAGGGGCAAATTCAAATTTTTCCTTAGGGATGTTGAGAAATTCTGTGTTATTCATTACTTTTTAGCCCCCATTCTGATTCTGGGATCGATAAATCCGTAGCTTATATCCATAACGATACCGGAGAAGAGACCGATAAAGGTATAGAAGAAGGTGAGAGCCATAAAGAAGTTGTAGTCACGGAGGTTGATAGAGCTGATGTAAAGGCTACCAACACCGGGAATAGCGAAGATCTGCTCTATGATGAGTGAACCCGAAATGATACCGATAAATTCACCGATGATCATCGGGAGGATAACTACCATGGCGTTACGCATAGCATGTCTTACGGTAGCCTGCGCCTTTGTAAGACCCTTTGTTCTCGCGAGAAGCATGTAGTCACCGGTAAGCACCTCTGAAAGCTCGGCTCTCGTGTAACGTGTAAGTCCTGCGATAACGCCGAATCCGAGTGAAAGGATAGCGGGCATCATGGACCAGAACATCTGCGGGCTGAGCAAGGAAGTCGATTCCGCAGAGGGAATGGTTATCGGGAACCAGCCCCACTTGAAGCACATGAAGTACTGGATGATAAACGCGTATACGTATGAAGGAACTGATATAAAGATCATTACCGCCGTCGATATGACGTGGTCCTGCCATTTGTTCTTTTTAAGTGCGGCATAAATACCGAAAATGAGACCAACGGGGATCGCTATAAGAATAGAATAAAGGTTTACGGTTATAGTGTAGGGAAGCTTCTGCATAAGAACGTCCCAAACACCGAGCGCTTCGTACATCTGTTCACCGACGCCCCAGTCCCACTGAGTGATAACGCTCTTAAGGAAGAGGAAGAACTGTACGGGGATAGGCTTGTTGTAGCCCATCTGCTCGCGCTTCATAAGGATGATATTGATATCCTTTCCCATTTCTTTAACCGCAGGCAGCGGCAAGAGCTTGATCAGGACAAAACACATCGTCATTATTACGAACAACGTGAACAACATCAGAAGTACTCTTTTTACAGCATACTTTACCATTGCTTTTTCCAACTTTCTGTAGAATGTGCGGTTATATCTAAAGCAGAGTGGGGTGACTCTATTGTAAAAAATACAGTACAGAAGCGAATCATCCGTAAAATGCCGCCCCATACTGTTTTAGATATAACCGAAAAATCGGGCAGGGCACGGTTTCCGTCCCTGCCCGATGATCCGTTTAAAACCGGTAATCGGTTTAAATTTAATCAGATATCAATTATTTATAATTAATACTTGATGCCTGCCTTAACGTTAGCCCACTCAGCATCGTCGTAGTTGTATGTGATGTATCTGAGTCCGCCGTAACCAACGATCTGGAGGTAGTCGGTTGTAGCGTAGTTGAGCTTACGAGAAAGGAGAGACGCGCCGTTTCTGTAGTAGACAGGAGCGGTTGTGAAGCTGCTGAGGTAGTAGTTCTCAAGCTTTGCAAATACTTCACATCTCTCGGGATATGTGTAGTCAGCGAAGGAGCCGAGCTCTTTAACGATGTCAGCAACCTGAGAATCGTCGCCGTTGCACCAGTGTGCCCAGTTCTGGAGAGAAGCCGTAATTGTCTTACCGTTAACTGTGAGTTCGATCATCTCCTTGGTTGTGTCGTAGCCGTATTCCATCTGGTTACCGGAGCCGTCTGCAGCGTCGCAGTAGCACTGGTAAAGCATTGTGAAGGGAGACATAGCTGCGCCGCCCCATGTTGTGAAGATGATAGTAGCGTTACCGGAGTACATTGTATCATAGTAATCGGGGTCTTCTGTCATCTTAAGAGAAACCTTACCCTCAAATGCTGTTCCCTTGCAAACTTCCTTGATGGAGTCGTTGAAGAAGTTGAACATCTGAACGTAGATCTCGTCAGAGGAGTATACTCTGAAGTCGAGAACGATATCGGAAGTACCGTCCCAGAGCTGCTCGTCGATTGCTGTCTTAGCAGCAGACTTCATAAGCTCTGTAGCCTTTGCGGGGTCGTAACCTGTAACTGCCTTGTAAGCCTCGTCGAGTGTTTCGTAGGTCTTGCCTGCGCCGTACTCGAGACCGTAGAGGTCAACGATAGCCTTCTTAGCGGGATCGCTGTCACGGTAAAGCTCACCTGTGAAGGGGTTGTAGCAGTACATGTAGTTGAGAAGTCCGTAGCCGGGCTCGTGAGCTGCAGTGTACTCAGCGCAGAACTCTTCACGGTCTATAGCGAGAGAGAATGCCTCTCTGAAATCCTTGATTGTGAGGACAACAGCGTTGCCGCCGATTGCCTCGAGCTTCTCCTTGTTTGTGTTGAAGGAGATCTTTGTTGTGTAAGACTCAGGTGTGTAAAGGAGTCTGTCGCTGGAAGCGTAAACTTCGAGGTCGTCAGCGTCAAGTCCGATAGAGTCGATCTCACCTGCGAGGAAGGACTGTACTGCAGTCTTGTGCTCGGAGATAACCTGGCAAGAGATCTTGTCTGTCTGATACTGACCGTAGTGCATACCGTCGTGGTAGCCGTACCAAGACTCGTTTCTTGTGAATGTGAGCTGCTTGTCGAGCTCATAGTATGTGAGGTCGTAAGGACCGTAGCA
>JAZSLE010000144.1:0-3053 GCA_045535215.1 Eubacteriales bacterium | reverse complement strand
AATGTACTTTTTCTTTTCAAGAGAAAGGCGTGTGAGAATATCACTTGCCTTGATCTCCTCAAGATTTTTGCGGAGCACCTCTGCCATGGGAGAGCCTGTAACGTAAACTCTCTCCTTAGGCAGTCCGCATTCGTGAAGATACTTTCTTGCGTGCTCGGAGTACGCAAGGTTAACGTCAGAAATGATGTCAACTATTCTTCTGTTTGTTTCCTCGGGAAGGCACTCATCCTTGCATCTGTTGCCCGCTTCCATATGGAATATCGGAATATGCAGACGCTTTGCCGCAATAGCGGAAAGGCAGGAGTTCGTATCGCCGAGAATGAGAAGCGCGTCGGGCTGTATCTGGGTCATAAGCTTATACGAGCAATTGATGATATTGCCAACGGTAGCACCAAGGTCATCGCCGACAGCGTCCATATACACCTCGGGGTCCGCAAGCTTAAGATGCTTGAAGAACACTCCGTTTAAGGTGTAGTCATAGTTCTGTCCCGTATGCGCCAAAATGCAGTCAAAATACTCACGGCACTTGGTTATAACAGCGGAAAGACGGATTATCTCGGGGCGCGTGCCTACGATGATAAGAAGCTTGAGTTTGCCGTTATCCGCAAATTTAACGTTTGAATAATCGGTTCTGATGTCCATTTTATACCTCTCTTTACTCAACCGGTTCAAAGAACGTGTCGGGGTGGTTTGGGTCGAACTGCTCGTTTGCCCACATTACCGTTACGAGATTTTCAGTGTCGCTGAGGTTTATTATATTGTGTGTGTATCCGGGAAGCATGTGAACAGCCTCGATTTTGTCTCCGCTGACCTCGTAGCTCAGAACCTCGTCGGTTCCTATTTTACGCTGCTGAATAAGTCCCTTTCCGCTGACGACTATAAAGAACTCCCATTTGGTGTGGTGCCAATGCTGTCCCTTGGTAATGCCCGGCTTTGAAATGTTTACCGAAAACTGGCCGCATTTCTCCGTTTTTAAAAGCTCGGTAAAGCTTCCTCTTTCGTCCACGTTCATTTTTAACGGGAAGGAAGCCTTTTCCTTTGGAAGATATGAAAGATAGGTGCTGTAAAGCTTCTTTTCAAAGGAATTATCCGGGATCTCGGGCATAACGAGGGTGCTCTCGAGTGCCTTGAAGTCTTCAAGATGCTTTACGATCTGTCCGAGACTCACCTTGTGGGTATAGGGAACGGCACAAAAATCTCCGTTCTCACTCGGAACTGCATCAAGACCGTCAAAATTGCATCTGTGTTCCCTTCCGCTAAGAGCTGATATCATCTCACTTACGAGATCATCGATATAAAGAAGCTCAAGTACCACCGACGGATCGTTTACCGTTATCGGAAGGTCGTTTGCAATATTATTGCAAAATGTGGCAACGGCGCTGTTATAGTTAGGACGGCACCACTTTCCGAAAAGATTTGGAAAACGGTAGACTAGCACCTTAGCACCCGTTTGCTTTCCGTACTCAAAGACAAGCTCCTCGCCCGCCTTTTTGCTTCTGCCGTACTCACTGTCATACCGTCCGATGCAGGTCGCCTGAATGGACGACGATATCATAACAGGGCAGGTATTCGAGTGCTTTTTCAAAAGCTCGATCAGCTCTGAAGCAAAGCCGAAATTGCCCTTCATAAATTCGCTGTCGTCCTTGGGGCGGTTTACACCAGCGAGATTGAAAACGAAGTCACATTCAGCGCAAGCCTTGTTTAAAAGCTCCTTATCGGAGTCTATATCGTAGAGATAAAGTTCTTCGATATCAAGCTCAGGATGAGTCCTATCCTTGCCGCTCTGTATATTCTTAAGCGCCTCGGAAAGATTTTTACCGACGAAGCCCTTGGCCCCGGTTATCAGTATCTTCACTTATTTGCCCTCTTTTGCAAGCTCGTTTTTGATGTACTGAAGAGCAGCGATCTTTTCTTTAGTCTCCTCAACCGTCAGAAGCTTGGTATTATTGGAATTGAATTCGGTAAGGGTATTTCTTTCGGCATCTCCCTGACTGAAGTATTTATCGTAATTAAGCCCTCTCTTGTCGCAGGGAACACGGTAGAAATTGCCCATATCAATAGCATTAGCGCACTCCTCGTTTGTAAGAAGTGTTTCGTACATCTTCTCACCGTGACGGATACCTATGACCTTAATGTTGTTCTTGTCACCGCCAAAGAGCTCACATACAGCCTCTGCCTGGGTCTTAATTGTGCAGGCGGGAGCCTTCTGGACAAGAATATCTCCGCTCTCACCGTGCTCAAACGCAAAGAGAACGAGGTCCACCGCTTCATCAAGAGACATAATAAAGCGGGTCATGCTTCCATCGGTTATCGTAATGGGGTTGCCCTCGCGTATCTGGCTTATCCAAAGCGGAATTACCGAGCCGCGGCTGCACATAACGTTTCCGTATCTTGTACAGCAGATCTTTGTCTTTGACGGATCAACAGTACGGGATTTTGCAACAATGACCTTCTCCATCATAGCCTTTGATGTACCCATTGCGTTTACAGGGTACGCAGCCTTATCTGTCGAAAGGCAAACCACGTTCTTTACTCCCGCTTCGATAGCTGCGGTAAGAACGTTTTCGGTTCCGAAAACGTTTGTCTTTACCGCCTCAATGGGGAAGAATTCGCACGATGGAACCTGCTTAAGAGCCGCGGCGTGGAAAATATAGTCAACACCGTGCATAGCGTTACGAACCGACTGAATATCTCTTACGTCGCCAATATAGAACTTGATTTTTTCTGCAACCTCGGGCATCTTAGCCTGAAATTCGTGACGCATATCGTCCTGCTTCTTTTCATCACGGGAAAAAATTCTGATCTCACCGATATCGGTCTTTAAAAATCTGTTCAGCACCGCATCGCCGAAGGAACCGGTTCCTCCCGTTATCATAAGGGTCTTGTTCTTGAATAATGACATAATTTTTATCTCCTTCTCAAACCTTTAAACGTTATAGCTTCAAGCATCATAACGGTATTCTCTCTCAGATCTTTTATAAACAACGGTACGACCATTGTAGTAACAAACTCTGCCGCAAAAGACGCTACCGCCGCACCTACAGCACCCCATA
>JAZSLE010000160.1:0-9176 GCA_045535215.1 Eubacteriales bacterium | reverse complement strand
AAAGCATAGAGTCGTCCTTAACCGTTCGGTAGGAGGCGACCTTGGAATCAACATAATGCTCGTAATTCTTGGTTTGTTCATGTTTGTACCGATGTTCTACGTTATCATTCAGTCACTCAAACCCCTTGACGAGCTTTGGATGTTCCCCCCGAGATTTATAGTTGAGAAGCCTACGCTTGATAACTATCTCGACCTTTTCACACTTATGAATGACTCTTGGGTTCCTTTCTCAAGATACATATTCAATACGGTCCTCGTTTCAATAACAGGTACTGCAGGTAACCTTCTCTTCTCATCACTCGCGGCTTACGCGATGGCTAAGATAGCTTTCCCGGGCGGCAAGGGAATGTTTAAGACGGTAAGAACCTCGCTTATGTTCCATAAGACCGTAACAGCAACAACAAACTTCATCCTTATGGGTGCTCTTCATATGATCGATACGCAGCTCGCTATCATCATTCCCGCGTTCGCAACGTCCCTCGGACTTTATCTCATGAAGCAGTTCATGGATACGAACGTACCGGACGCTATCCTTGAAAGTGCACGTATAGACGGATGCAAGGAGCTCCGCGTTTGGTGGACGATCGCGATGCCGATGGTTAAGCCCGCATGGCTCACACTTATCATTTATTCGTTCCAGGATCTTTGGAACGCAGGCTCTTCGATCTACATTCACTCGGAGCAGTTCAAATCATTTAACTACGCAATCGGTCAGATCCTTGCCGGCGGTATCGCTCGTGCAGGTGCCGGTGCAGCTTCCACGGTTGTTATGATGATGGTACCGATCATGGTATTCGTTATCTCTCAGTCGAACATCATCGAGACGATGGGTTCAAGTGGTATGAAAGACTAAGAAAGGGGACAAAATTATGAAGAAAATTATAAGCATAGCGGCTTTGATATTTATGCTTGCATTGACAGTAATGGTCCCCGTCAGCGCAACAAATTCATATCAGACCTACATTTATTCAAACTCGGGCTTCCCGCTTTACTCTCCCGATGCATACGTTCCTTACCGTGTTGTTGATTCAGCTTATATGAATCTCGACAAGGAGCCCATCGAGGACCCCAGAGATATCGTTGTGGACTCCGATCAAAACGTTTACATCGCAGATATGAAGACAAACCGTATCGTTGTTCTTGACAAGTATTACAAGCACAAGTTCACGATCAAAGGATTCATAAACAACTACGGTGTAGAGGATGAGCTTACAGGACCTAAGGGTGTATTCGTAAGCGAAAGAACAGTAAACAAGAAGGATGAGAACGGAAACGTTATATACGTTGACGGAAAGCCGGTAAGAGAAGAAGAAAAGCTTATCTACGTTTGTGATACCGGTGCTAACAGATTGGTTGTTTTCGATGAAAACGGCGAGTTTGTTAAGATCATTCCTCAGCCTGAAGACCAGCTCTTCGAGGAAGGCTCCGTATATACTCCCGAGGCAGTTGCAGTAGACTCCTACGGAAGAATCTACGTAGTATCCTCCACCAACTACGAAGGTATCATCATGATGACCTCCGAGGGTGAATTCACAGGATTCATCGGTGCTCAGAAGACAGCACTCTCCGCTTGGGAGATAATCGTTCGTATGTTCCGTACGGAGGAAATGAAGAAGACAACCGAAACCAACATTCCGATGGCGTTCAACAACATCGATATTGATACGGAAGGCTTCATTTACGCAACCATTTATGACTCTGATATGGAATCCAAGTTCGCTTCCGCCATCAGAAGTAAATCCAAAGCAGGCGACTACGCTCCCGTTAAGATGCTTAACGGTGCCGGAGAAGAGATTATGAGAAGAAACGGCTTCTATCCGCCTTCCGGTGAAATTCAGTTTACGGGCTCCGTAACATCCAAAGATAACAATATGACAGGTCCTTCCAAGGTCATAGACGTAGCAGTTGGTCCCGAGAGAACATGGTCTATCATAGACGAAAAGCGTTCTAAGATATTCACATACGACTTCGACGGTAACCTCCTCTTCGCTTTTGGTGACGTAGGGTCTCAGCTCGGTAATATCCAGAGCATCCAGGGTCTCTGTTATCAGGGAACCAACCTTCTCGTACTTGATAAATCCACAAAGACATTCACAGTCTTTACGAGAACCGAGTACGGTGACACGATACTTCAGGCTATTCAGCATGAAAACGACAGATTGTTCCACCTCTCCAAGGCAGACTGGGAAGAGGTTCTTAAGAGAAACTCCAACTTCGACGATGCTTACGTAGGTATCGGTCAGGCTCTCTATCAGGAACAGAGGTACGAAGAGTCCCTCGTATACTACAAGGCAGCATACGACACTCAGAACTACTCTAAGTCCTATCAGGAGATCCGTAAGCTTTGGATCCAGGACAACTTCATTTGGATACCGATAGTGGTAATTGCTATATGCCTCTTGGTCGGTTGGTTCTTCAAGTGGGCTAACAAGGTCAATAGGGAAGGTATAGCACAGAGAAAGAAGACCTTCAAGGAAGAGCTTCTTTACGGCTTCCACCTTATCTTCCATCCATTTGACGGTTTCTGGGATCTTAAGCATGAAAAACGTGGATCAATAAGAGCATCTATCGTATACTTGCTCTTGGCAGTAGTTGCATTCTTCTATCAGGCAATAGGTGAATCCTATCTTGCTAACCCGCAGGCAGCAGGAACAACGATCGTCGTACAGTTCGTCGGTGTATTCGTTCCCTTGATGCTTTGGGTTGTCGCTAACTGGTGTCTCACGACACTCTTCGACGGTGAAGGAAGTATGAAGGATATCTTCATAGCAAGCTGCTACTCGTTGCTCCCGTTGATAATAATCATCATTCCCGCAACTATCGTTACCAACATTCTTACACTCCCCGAAATGAATATCGTTTCTATGCTTGAGACGTTCGCGTTCATCTGGCTCGGATTGCTTATATTCATAGGAGCAATGGTAACACACGACTATACGGTACCGAAGAACATTATAACATGTGCTGCAACAATAGTCGGTATGGTATTCATAATGTTTATAGGACTCCTGTTCTCTACGCTTCTTTCGGATATCGTTGGATTCGTATCGAACATCGTTCTTGAAATCAACTACAGACTTTAACTGAGCAGAAGGAGGTTATAAAAATAATATGAAAAAGATATTATCGTTACTTTTAGCGATCCTTATGCTTGTCGGTTCATTTTCCATATCGGCCATTATTCCCGTATCCGCTGCAGAAGACGAGGACGAGGAAAAGGAACTTGCCGATCGTATTGCAGAGCATCTTACAACAACGTACGCTTCTCCTCAGGAAAAGCTCGCTACAATGACAAAGAAGCTTGATAAAAACGGTTATCAGCTTTGGGTACTCGCAGAAACAGGCGAAATCGCTTTCGTAGATAAAGCATCCGGACAGATCACCTTCTCTAACCCGTGGAACGTAGGAAGTATTTCGGCTTCCGCTAACACGAAGAAGGAAGTAATGTCTCAGATCTTTATAAACTATCAGAACAATGGTCAGAACGCAGTCTTCAACAGCTTCGAAGAGGCAGCGCAGAGAGGCCAGATACTCGTAAAGAATATCAAAAACGGTGTTCGTATAGAGTACACAATAGGACGTGAGGAAACAAGACTTCTCGTTCCTCGTTACATTAAGAAGTCAAGATTCGAGCTTCAGATAGCAAAGCCGATATTCGACGGAATGCTTGAAGACGGTATCCTTGATGCAGAAAAGCTCAAGTCTCAGAACTATCTTGATTACGTTTACAGAAAAGGCCCGACCGAGATCGCAGCATTCTACTTCAACAAGTTTATGGCTGTTTACGACCTCAAGGACCCCACTGCAGAGGGAATAAGTGATGCTCTTAAGGCTACTATCCTCGCTACATGGCCCGCAACAGCAAAAATCGGTCCGATTTTCGCGATTGCAACAGACGCTTCAACAAACGAGCTTCGTTCTCTTGAAGCAACCATTAAGAAATACTGTCCTTCCTATACGTACGAGGAACTCGATAAGGACCACCTTGAGTGCCAGTATGAAGGAACAGATATAGCTCCTCCTCTTTTCAAGCTTGCTCTTGAGTATACAATAGATGACTGGGGACTTGTAGTAACACTTCCCGCCAGCGGTATCCGCTTTAACGAGTCACTCTATAAACTCGATAGCATAGAGGTTCTTCCCTATATGGGCGCAGGTACTAACCCCAACAACGGTTACACCTTCCTCCCCGACGGTTCCGGAACACTCTTTGATTTCCATCAGCTTGATACAGAGCAGAAGGTAACTATAAGCGGTAAGATGTACGGTAACGACTACGCTTACCACACAATCACAGGTACACATCAGGAAGTATTCAGATATCCCGTATTCGGTATAGTTGAGGATTACGTCTATACTCTCGATGCAACTCTTCCCGAAGCAGGCGAAGGTGAAGAGGGTGCAGAAGGCGAGGAAGACGCTGAGGGCGGCGAGTCCGCAGGTGACACCGAAGAGGACACAACTCCTGAAGAAGGTACAACTCCCGAAGAGGGAACAGAAGAAGACGATGGATCTTACATCATAAGCAGCGGTCTTCTCTGCATCATCGAAGAGGGCGATTCCCTTGCACAGCTTACAACATACCACGGCGGTGCTACCAGCCCTTACAACACAGTTAAGATGTCCTTCATCCCCAGACCCCGTGACGCATACGCTCTTGACGGATCTCTCAACGTAAGCGGCTCATCTAATACTTGGGAAGTAGTATCCAAGCGTAAGTACGTAGGAAACTACAAGGTAAGATACATTATGATGACCGACCAGACGATTGCAGCTGAAAAGAAGCTTGAGGGCACGTATGAGCCTACGTGGCTTGGAATGGCACAGGCATATTCCGATTACCTTGTATCCAAGGGAGCTCTCAATAAGCTCACAGAAAACGATATCAAGGAAGATATCCCGCTCTATATCGAGACACTCGGTACCTTCGAAACACTTGAGAAGATACTCTCCGTTCCTGTAAACGTTATGACTCCTCTTGCATCCTTCGAGGATATCAAGACTATGTACAACGAGCTCAGCGATAGCGGAATCTCCAACATCAACTTTAAGCTTACAGGATATGCAAACGGCGGTCTCTACTCGTCCGTTCCTGCAGACCTTAAGTGGGAAGACTCGATCGGCGGTAACAACGGCTTCAAAGACCTCGTAAGCTTCGCTGAGGAAAAGGGCTTCGGATTGTTCCCTGACTTTGACTTCGTATTCGTAAACTCAAACGCAAACACACTCTTCGATGCGCTTAATCTTAAGAAGCATGCGGTAATGACCATAGATAACAGATATACGAGTAAGAGAGAGTACAGTGCTACTTATCAGTCGTATATCAGCTACTACGAGCTCGCAGTATCTCCTGCATACTTCATGCACTTCTACAATAAGCTCAACGAAAACTACAGTAAGTACACAACGGCAGGTATTTCGGTATCTACTCTCGGAAGCTACCTCAACTCAGACTTTGATGAGGATGAACCGTACAACAGAGCAGACTCTGCTAAGTACACGGCAGCTCTCTTTGAGAACATTCAGAAAGATTACTCAAAGGTAATGACCGATTCCGGTAACGCTTACTCTTGGTCTTACGTTGATTACATCCTCAACGTTCCGCTTACCTCCAGCCGTTATAACCAGTCTAGTAACGCAGTTCCATTTATGGGTGTCGTTCTTCACAGCTTCGTACAGTTCGCAGGCGCTCCTATAAATATGGAAGGTAACATCTCTTACGCATTCCTTAAGGCGATCGAGAATGGTTCGGGCCTCTATTTCAAGCTCGTATACCAGAACGCGGAAAAGCTTAAGGAAGACAATAAGCTCAGCCAAAACTACGCTGTAAGATATGAGATCTGGAAGGAAGACCTTATATCCATGTACGGCCAGTTGAATGGACTCATTAAGGACGTTCAGCTCTATCAGATCGTAGGTCATAAGTTCCTTGAAGGTAACCGTGTTCCTGACGAGGATGAGGCAGAAGCAGATAAGATCGCTAAGGAAGAAGCTGAAAAGGCAGAAACCGAAGCAGCTGCCCTTGAAGAGGCACAGAAGCTTATGGCAGACAGACTTAAGGGTAGAATTTCCGCTCTTAAGAATGCTACGACAGCTAACGGCAACGTTGTAAAGATCAAGGACAGCATCCTTGCAGAAACAACAGGTACTATCGCAAAGGTAGAAAAAACCATAGCTGATATCGAAAAGGCAGAGGCTGATATCAAGAGACTTGCAGAACTCACAGAAGAGATCGCAAAGGTAAAGGCTGAATACGATGCACTCAAGGCGGCAGGCACTGATGCTACTGCAACTGATGCAAAGAAGGCCGAGCTTGATGCTCTTGAGGCTGAACAGAAGGCTCTCGGAACAGCAGCAGATCTTGAAAGGACTCTCGCCGGACACAACAGCTCTCTCGCAGCTTATAGCAGCAGTCTCTACAGAGCATACAATGACCTCTTTGTACAGCTCTATTCAGTAGACGACAACTATGAGTGTGCTAAGAAGGCAGTTGCTTACTATACAAAGGCTGAGGGCTTTACACAGCAGCTCGAAGATGATACAAAGGCAGTTCTTACAGAGGTAGAAAAGCTTTATAACGAGTCTATGGCTATCTATGAAGAGGTCTATGCAAAGGTTAAGGCAACGTTTGAAAAGGCTGCAGAATATCTCTACACAGCTGACACAGCAGAGGCTGATAAATATGTAATCACCACTTACGATGAGTACGTTGAAAACCTTAACGCTGAGGAAGAAGAGGAAGAGGAAGATAAGATCGACGATCGTTACTACGATAACAGTGGAAACATTGTTCTCGTTGAGTACGAAAACGGCAAGACCTTCATCCTTAACTACAACCTCTTCGCAGTAAAGGTAGTAGTTGACGGCGTTGAGTACACCGTTGATAAGTGCGGTATCGATGCAGACGGCAAATACACGGGCTACTTAGTAATCAATGAAGGAGGTTCTAACTGATGACTAATAATGTTGAAGTTAAAAAGCCGGCTAAAATAGCGGCTGATAAAAAGATCAAGAAGAAAAAGATCGCCTCCCTTGATAAGAAAAAGGCAAAGGCCGGTTGGTTCTTCGTTCTCCCCTTCATAATCGGCTTCGTGCTTATCTACTTGCCGGTTATGTTCGATTCATTGGTATATAGCTTCTCAAAGGTTCACAATATTCCCGGCGGAGGATTCTGGCTTGAGAATATCGGCTTTGAGAACTACAAGGAAGCTTTCATTGCAAGAGAACCGTTTATAACAAGCTTGCTCAGCGGTTTGCAGCAGCTCATATTCGATGTTCCCGCAATCGTAATCTTCTCACTCTTTATGGCCGTCCTTCTTAACCAGAAGATGGCCGGAAGAGCGTTCTTCCGTGCAGTATTCTTCGTTCCCGTTATTCTTTCCACAGGTCTTATGGAATCCATTCAGAACGTCGCAGTTCGTGATGAAATCGATATGGGTACCGGTGAAGAGACCGAGGTAGAAGGAATCGTATCCGTAATGGATATAGAAATCCTCTTCTCCTATATGAAGATAGGTGGCGAGCTCGTTGAATACGTTACACAGCTCATTAACAGTATTTACAACATAGTAAACCGCTCCGGTGTACAGATGCTTATATTCCTTGCAGGTCTTCAGTCTATCTCGCCCGCTATATATGAGGCGTGCTCAATAGACGGTGCGTCCGGTTGGGAAACATTCTGGAAGGTAACCTTCCCGATGATAAGCCCGATGATCCTGGTTAATGCAGTTTATACCATTATAGACTCGTTCACTTCGGATTCCAACGTGGTTATGAAGTACATCAGCTCGGTATACATAGAAAACGGCGGTCAGGAGCTCAGCTCGGCAATGTCTTGGTCTTACTTCTTGCTGGTAATACTTATTATCGGCGCAGTTGCACTCGCGTTGTCATCCTTCGTCTTCTATCAGAGACGCGACAAGTAATGAAAGGAGGTAATTGAAATGGATTCAACAAAAAATCTTAACACCGCTCCGAAGGTTAAAAAAGAGACAAAGAATAAGATCAGAGTCGATTTTGAACGTACGGACCTCAAAACCAGATTAAAAGCCAAATTCGTTTCGGCTGCCTTCCTCGGAAAGGTTATCTTTTACATCTTCAGACTCGTCCTCCTTGTAGGTCTTGCATACATCATTCTCTATCCCTTTATCACAAAGATTTCCGGATCGTTCATGAGCAAGACAGACTTTGCAGACATCACGGTAAGACTTATCCCCAGAAATCCTACTTGGGATACTTACATCGCGTTGTTGACGCAAAAGGATACGGTAAACGGAGAACTCGTTCCTCTTTACTTAACAGCGTTTAAGAACACATTGATACTTTCGCTCACCGTTGCAATTCTCCAGACATTTACCTGCTGCCTTATTGCTTACGGTCTTGCAAAGTTCAGATTCAAAGGAAACGCACTCATCTTCGCAGCAGTTGTGCTTACGATGATAATTCCTCACTCAACGCTTCAATTCTCGTTCTATATGAACTTCCGATATTTCGACATTTTCGGAATATTCAAGTTCCTGAGTGGAGGATTAAGCTTCGGTATTCCCGCTGACGTCATAGAAAAGAGTATAGGTACGGCGAACGAGTTGTCTAATCCCGCATGGATAGAAGGACTTAATAATATCCTCGCTCAAATCAATATTCTTCCCGATAAGATCGAGTTGTCCAAGACGTTCAGCTTGAATTTCGTACAGGGAACAAACCTTATCAATACGTATGCGCCTATGGTGCTTATGTCCCTCTCGGGTCTCGCATTTAAGAACGGACTTTACATATTCATGTTGAGACAGTTCTTCAGCGGAATTCCGGATTCTCTTGAGGAATCGGCGTATATCGACGGTTCGGGTACATTTAGAACGTTCCTTCAGATCATTCTTCCCATGTCTGTACCGATGATGATCACAGTATTTATCTTCGCGTTCTCATGGCAGTGGACTGACGACTTCTACACGACAACCTTCTTCCCGTCAAATAAGGTCTTGCTGATGCCTGATATCATCAGTAAGATACCGCCTCAGCTTCAGACCGGCGGTGCCGTTCAAGGAAAGTTTGAGTCGGCTATCGTAAATACGAGTGGTTTGCTGATCATAATGCCGTTGGTCATTATGTACGTATTCTGTCAGCAGTACATCATTCAGGGTATCGAACGAAGCGGTATCACAGGCGAATAATTTTTC
>JAZSLE010000081.1:0-9167 GCA_045535215.1 Eubacteriales bacterium | reverse complement strand
GTGGATCCATTTATAGGTCTCACTTTCTGCATCTTTAAAATACATAGGGGCGTAAAAGCCCCTATTGCTTTGCCGGATTATTTGTAGTATTCCTCCGGTATGGAATACGCCATTCTTCTTGCACCCTCAACGCTCGGGTGGAGGTGGTCTCCGCTGTCGCAGATCTTCTCAAATTTTGTATGGTCGCTCTCGCTCCATACTGCTGCCTCAAAGTCTATAAGGCCGTCGATCTCTTTGTTTGCTCTGAGCCATTCGTTTATTCTGCAACGCATATTTTCGGTTCTTTCAACGTCGAATACGGGTCTGTGCATGGGGAGAAGAGTGGATATGTATATCTTCATGCCTTTCTTGTGCGCGGTGTCTATGTAGTGCTGATATCCTGCTACGAGGCTCTCGTATTCGGGGAAGAATTCCATAGGACAGTATACGCTGTTCGGGTCGGGGTGAAGGATGTCGTTTACGCCGTGGAGAAGGAATACCTTGTCCGCGCCCTCAACCGATATATCTCTTTCAAATCTCTTTACGCCCGTCTCACCGTAGCGGAGCTTCATACGGCACTTGTATTCGCGGAGTATTCTGTTTCCGCCGATTCCTCTTCTGATCACCGAGCGGTTGGTTATGCCCGAATCAACGATCCTGTGAGCAAGCCAGTCCGGCCAAGGCTGAGCGGTTATCGAGTCTCCGAACGCAACGACTGCGGAGCAATCATCGGTCGTGAGAACGTCTGCCTGATATACGAACACGTAGGGAGCACCCTCTCCGATCTCGTCGTGGTGTATAGCCTCCGCCTCTGCGAAGTCGCCTATTCCGTAGTAGTTCTTTATGAAGTGACCGCCGTTAGAGTGACCGCACAAAAGCTCGGTCTGGCCCTTTATGTAAAGGCTGAGCGCAAATTCCTTGCCGCACTCGGTCTTAAACTCCACCTCGTCACTTACGGCGCATTCACCTGCCGCCATAACGCACTCGGGCTTTCCACCGAACGTGATCTGAACCGATCCCGCGGTGTCGGTCTTGCCACCCTTAACATGAGGAGCAACGAACACCTTGTCTATTACTGCCGTCTTGCTTCCGAGTCTATTAGAGAAATAAAATCTTATCTTGCTTCCCGAAAGGGGAGAGAATATAACGTATCTGAACGTGGTGTTCTCAATGATATTTGAGACGTTTTGAGCGGTATAGGTCTCTGCACAGCCCCAAGTCGCTACCCACTTTGTGTTTTCCATGGCAATACTCCTTCAGTACAATGTAAATATATAATTATTATATAACAAAACCCCGCCTTTGTCAAGGGCTTTTTGAGAGAGCAACAAAAAAACGGGAGCCGAAGCTCCCGTTTTCCGTTGTTAAGGTAATCTTCTTGCGGCTTTAAGCTTGTAGAGCGACTCGATCTGCGAGGACGAGTACGGTCTATATACGCCGTCTATCTTGAACTTGTAGTAGTTTGTCTGAACGTCGCTTACGTCACCGAGTGCCTTGTCAACAACGTAGCTTACCGATCTGCTGTGATTCTCCGCATCATATTTTGCGAAGTAGTCTATCGTTGTTCCGTCGGGATATGTAAGCGTCATATACGCTACCGCTGAGAAGCTCGTGTTGCAGTCTATGACCTCACTGTCAGAGCCTTCTCTGAGAATATTGCTGAGAATACCCTCGTAGTAATAGTACTTGCTTGCGTTGCCGCCGAGAAGGGCGATATCAGCATCGCTGAGCCAGATGCCGGGAGCCTTGGGAACGGAAGTCTGTACCGCAAGTCTATCGTTCTTCAACGCGCCGAAGTCCATGCCGTTGTTAGAGCCGAACTCCGCGTTGTTTTCCGCGTATTTCGTGGGACATATCAGCGTTCCGAGAATTAGGGAAGCTGCGTCGCCTCCGAGTATCTCATTGTATACGAATTCATACTGCTGCTTATTTACTGCCGAAATGTATCTCAAGCGCACGTCGTTGTTTTCATTCGAGAAATAGACGGAAGCGCCCGGCAGAGTCTTTATCTCAAGGAATACTGCCTCAAGCGTGAGGTCGTAGTTTCCGAGAGTGAAGCTTTCACCCGGAGCTATGAATATCTTGTCGTGCTGTGAGCTTTTCTTTGAGTACCAGCCGAGGAACAACTCGTCCGGATTCAAACTCTTGTGGTCCTGAATAGGATAAAGAACGTCTCCCTCTGCGGCATAGTCCGAGCTGAGCGTCTTGCCGTTTGAAATGTACGTCACCTTGTTACCGTAGAAAAGAGTACCGCCGCTGACGTGAAGGTTAAGAACGGTTCCGTTGTACTTAACGATAGAGTTCTTCTTGGGCGTGAACGTGAGCGAGTAGGCACCGGGAAGTATCTTGTCCGACACCTTGAAGGAAAGGCTTACGAGAGTGTCTCCCTTCTTCAGCGATGCGTTGCCCGATTCGACACGATACAGGAAAAATGTGATCTCGCTGCCGTTGTCGGTGTACGACATCTTGAATGCGGGATTGCAGGTCGCAGTTACAAGAGAAACAACGTCACTGTCGTATCCTACCGTGAAGTTTGCGGACCAAAATGCCGTAGCGGCCTTCGCCTTTATGTTATATTGAATATCCTTCGGTGAGGATGATGAAAGCTCGATTTCCTCTGCATAGAATTCCTCTGCAGCAGACGTGCTTACGCACATCATTACGAAAATGAAAACAAAAAGCGCTAAAAAGGGAAGCAGCTTTCTGAGGTATCCTTTTCCTTTAAACACCTTGCTTTGACTCTCCTTGAAAATAAATAAAATTCTCTAAATAACATTATACCACGAAAAGCGCAATTTGTCAATCGTAGAAAAAATCAAAACAAATAATTTTTGTGGCATATATGATTGTATTTGTGGTTTATACGATTTTCAAGAAAAATGTTTATTGAAATGAAGGTTTCGGTATGGTAGAATAATATACAGAACAACGACAAATATTTACTCATAATAGGAGCGGTACTTATGGATTTTAACGTTTGTGACAGAATAAACAGTCTTACCGAGTATGCAATCAATTGCGGACTTGCCGTAAGAGAGGACAAGAGATATCTTATAAACGGAATACTCGAGGTCTTAAGGATCGATTCGTACGAGCCCTCCGAAGTCTTGACAAAGGGAGAACCGCTTGAGGCTATCCTTGCCGATCTTTGCGACTATGCTGCAGAGCAGGGTATCATCGACGGAAGCAGCATAACCGAGAGAGATCTCTTTGACACGAAGATCATGGGCGTTCTTACTCCGAGACCGAGCGAGGTTATTAAGGAGTTCAACGCGAGATACGAAAAGAGCCCTAAGAAAGCAACAGACTATTTCTATAAGCTTTCCCGCGACTGTGACTATATAAGAACCTACCGCATCGCAAAGGACGTTCATTGGAGCGTTGACAGCGATTATGGTATGATCGACCTTTCCATAAACCTCGCGAAGCCCGAAAAGGACCCCAGAGCGATAGCTGCCGCAAAAAACAGTGTTCAAAGCGGATATCCCAAGTGTCAACTTTGCCCCGAGAATGAGGGATATGCGGGAAGACTTGACCACCCCGCAAGACAGAACCTCCGTCTCATCCCCATGCAGATGGCAGGTGAGCAGTGGTACCTTCAATACTCGCCCTACTCATACTATAACGAGCATTGCATAGCGCTCTCCTCGGTACACAGACCGATGAAGATAGACAGAGCGGCATTCGTAAAGCTTGCAGACTTTACCGAGGTGCTTCCTCATTACTTCCTCGGCTCTAACGCAGACCTCCCGATCGTAGGCGGCTCTATACTCAGCCACGATCACATGCAGGGCGGCCGTCACGTGTTCCCGATGGAGAGAGCGGAGATGGAGAAGACGATCGTATTCGATGGCTACGAGGAGATAAAGGCAGGCATCGTAAGATGGCCTCTCTCGGTAATAAGACTCAACACCTCCTACGATAACAAGCAGAAGCTTATAGAGCTTTGCGACAAGATACTCGGAAAGTGGAGAGGATACAGTGACGAGAGCGTCGGAGTTATCGCGTTCAGTCACGGTGAGCCTCACAACACCATCACTCCTATCGCAAGAAACAGAAACGGACAGCTTGAGATGGACCTCGTTCTCAGATGTAATATAACGAGCGAGGAGCATCCTATGGGCGTTTTCCATCCCCATGCAGAAAAGCACAATATAAAGAAGGAAAACATAGGTCTTATAGAGGTAATGGGACTTGCAGTACTTCCCTCAAGACTTAAGAACGAAATGAAGCTTCTCGAGATCTGTATTCTCGAGGGAAGAGATCCCGCTCTTGATGCCAATGTAGCACATCACGCAAGCTGGTTCAATTCCTTTAAGGATAAGTACGAATTTAACGAGAAGAATACGCATGACATTCTCCACACCGAGATAGGAAAAACCTTCGTAGGCGTCCTTGAGGATGCGGGAGTATATAAGTGCGACGAAAAGGGAAGAACGGCATTCGCTGCCTTCTGCGAGTACGTAAACAAATAAGACTCTATATATTCAATATACCGACGCGGAGCTCTGTGTCGGTATACTTTTTTATCTTTTTTAACAAATGTTATTGACTTGTTATGCTTATTATGGTATAATATAATTACACATACACACAAAGTGTATTAGTGTGAAAGGAGAAAAAGTATGAAAACACGAATTTTAGCGTTAGTCCTCGTTTCGATAATGCTGCTTTCGATGATACCCGTAACGGTATCCGCGGCAGAAGCGCTTCCGGCTAATACTGTTGCGGTAGATCTCGCTCTTTCCGCAGCTAACGGCACTGCCGTTCAGGTGACGATAGGCGAAAAGACCTACGACGCAGTAATGGGAACGACCGCGTTCTCAAAGCTGTCCGCAGCTCTTGAAGCAGTTCCCGCAGGTGGAACAGTCCTCCTTGCAGCAGGAACCTACAGCGAGGGCGTAACCATTCAGAAGGACGTAAGCATCCTCGGCCCTAAGGCAGGCATCAACCCCAACGTAAAGGGAACAAAACCTACCGATGACTGGACACGTAACCCCGCAAGAGGCACGGGCGAGGCTATACTTACCACAAGCTGGCATATGGGTATAAACTCTCCCAACAATGCTGTTTATGATTGCCACAACATTACCGTAGACGGTATTACCCTCAAGACGGGTGCAATGTTCAGATCCAACTATGGTAGAGAGGGATACATCACTCTCAACTACAAGAACATTCTTATAGACAGCTACACTGCTACCAACCAGAACGGTCCGTTCTACTGCCTCCCCTACTATCCCGACAGAATAGTAAACGATTATAAGAGAACGGTAAACTGCGAGAACCTCAGATTTGAATCTCTTATAGGCCCTCCCGCGTTCAATCTCAACGTATCCGAGTTCAACGCTACCGGTATATACTTTGACGGTGCTTCTACGTCCAAGATGTTTACTTACATCACCGTAGATGATTCCGCAAAATCAAAGACACCCGTAACCATAAGCATTACCGATTCAATGTTCAGACAGAAGACCAATCAGGTTCTCAACTGCAACCTTAAGCACGCTGCACAGAACCAGTTCAACGCCGGTATTGAAAACAGAGAAAAGGTAACCGTATCCATTAAGAACAACGTATTTGCAAACAACGATTCCGGTGCTGCAAGCAACAACAATATTATTGTTCCTCAGATCGAAACAGAGAATGTCTACTTTGAAATAAAGGATAACATCTTTGTTCAGGAGGGTGAGGTTTCCTCTAACTTCATCGCTATCCATGGTGCAACCGCAGCGCTTCCTCTCGGTGAAAAGTTCACAGTAACCGGCAACAGATTCATCAACATCCCCACCACTCTTTCAATGGGCAGTACAACAACCGAGTTCGACCTCTCCGGTAACTATAACGAGGACGCAGACGGTAAGGCAGTTAAGCCCGTTGTAGTAGGACTTGACAAGACGTCTTGGTGGTACATGGATTACGATATGAAGGTAACCAGCGAGTCCATGGAGGATAAGCTTGACGCAACCTTTGAAAACGCAACCGTTGATGCTACGGCAAAGACGATAAAGGCTTCCTCTACCACAGCATCCTACACGTTTGTTGTAAAGACCGAAAACTACAATACCATCGAGGTATATGCAGATAAGGATCTCAAGACACCTCTCGGTACAACAATAAAACTTCTTAACGAAACGACTACAGTATACGTTAAGGTCATTTCAGGAAAAGGAAAGCTCAGTGAAGTGTATACCGCAACAGTAACGACAACAAATCCCAACAAGCTTGAGTTTGATCTCAATAGCGAGGTTCGTTTCTTCGGAAGAACCTACAATGAAGAAGGAAACTACTTCTTTAACTGGTCCTCGTCCGGATTTACGTTCAGCTTCAAGGGAAGCGGAGCAAAGGCTACTATAGGCTCTAACGCTCCCGGCGGATCCAATACCGCATACATCAAGATATATATAGACGGCGTAGAGCAGCCTGATGTTGCACTTACAAAGGTAAGCCAGGAAATCACTCTCGCTTCCGGACTCGATCCCAATAAGGAGCATACGATAAAGGTAGTAAAGAGAACCAATGCGCGTTCCTCCTCTGCTTCCGTTTCGTCTCTTACGCTTATTGACGGCACAAAGCTTGCTCCCACCCCCGCATCCACAAGACTTATCGAGTTTATCGGTGACTCCATCACAGTAGGTTACGCTACCGTTGCGGGAACCTCCACGACCTGGAGCACAGCTACCGAGGACTCAACGAAGACCTATTCCGAGCAGATAGCTAACGCCTTTGGTGCTGACTATATGGTAACCGCTATTTCCGGACGCGGAGTCGTAAGAAATACAGGCGGTGATACTGACAAGCTTCTCCCCGCTATATATCCCTACATCGATGAGTATAACCTCCCCGGAGTTAAGTACGACTTTGCTCGTCAGCCCGACGTTATCATCATTAACCTCGGAACCAACGACGCGAGCGGAAACAACCCCACTCTTACGTCCGCAGAGTTCAAGGCAGGACTTAAGGCATTCCTTAAGGATGTAAGAATGTACAACCCCAATGCGGAGATCATATACGGCTACGGACTTATGACAAGTAAGTTTGAGCAGGATATGAAGGATGTTATAGCTGAGCTTAACAGCGAGGGCGACACTCACATTACGTTCACAAGACTTATGATGTGTAAGTCGGACGAAAAGCAGATCGGTCACCCGACTGCAGAAGCATACGTAAGCCGCGGCCAGACTCTCATCGATCTTATTGAAGAGCTTACAGAGTGGAAGGAAGGCGTTCCTCCCGAGACGCAGCCTCCCGTTACAACTCCCGATCCCGAGACAACTCCCGATCCCGAAACAACTCCCGAGCCCGATGCAACTCCCGATCCCGAGACAACTCCCGGTACATCCGAGTCTAAGGGCGGATGCGGATCCGCAGTTATGGCTCCCGTAGCAGCTATCGCTGTTGCTGCAGCTGCAGTAGGTCTCAAGAAAAAGAAAAAGGAAAACGAATAATTCCGTAACATATAAGACGGGCTGATATCAGCCCGTCTTTTCTTTGCGGATACGCCTTGACACGAGGGCGCAAGTGTGGTAAAATAAATACGTAAGACAATATAAAGGATGAAAATGTATGCAAAACAAAGAGACCGAACGAAAATATCTCATAGAGTATCCGGATATTGAACTCCTCCTGCGCGAAAGCGAATGTGTGAAGAAAATGGTGCAGACCTATCTTTTGTCCGAAAAGGGCGTTGATGCGAGAGTCAGAATGAGCGTGTCGGGAAACAAGACCGAATATACCCACACCGAAAAGCGAAAAATAAGCACGATCACGAGAGAAGAGAATGAAAGAGTGATAAGCGAGGAGGAATATAAGTCCCTGCTTGAGCTTGCCGACCCGGATTTCCTTCCCATAGATAAAACAAGATACTGCGTGAGAACGGGAAAGCACACGGCGGAAATAGACGTATACCGAAATCAGAACGACTATGCCATATTGGAGGTAGAGCTTGAAAGCGAGGACGAATACCATACGCTTCCACCCTGCGTGACCGTTATACGCGAAGTGACGGGTGAGAGAGAATACACGAACAGATATATGGCACTGCGCAACAAATAAAATCCAAAAAGGAGGGATGACAGTGAAGAAAGGGCCGATTACGATAATAACGCGAGCTATAGCAATAATACTTTCCTCATCACTGTTGCTCGCCTCCGCTATCATCGTTTATTATGCAATAGCGGGATACGTTATGTATAAGGACGTAACGGACGGAACGGATATACCGTCAATGATAGCCGAAATACGCGCAAGTGAAAGCTTTGTTACCGTTGACGAGCTTCCGCCTCTCTATAAGCAAGGCGTTATCGCAGTTGAGGATTCAAGATTTTATATGCACAATGGACTTGATTACATATCGATAGCGAAAGCTGCCATTCGGAACGGTGTAAGCTTTTCAATGACATACGGAGGAAGCACGATAACACAACAGCTTGCGAAGAATCTCTTCTTTACCTTTGAAAAGAAGCTTGAGCGGAAGTTTGCAGAGGCTTATATGGCGCCTTTTCTTGAGCATATGCTTACAAAGGATGAGATACTTGAGCTTTACGTTAACGTTATAGACTTCGGAAATAGATATACGGGCATATACGAGGCGGCTATTGGCTATTACGGAAAGCATCCGCACGACCTTGACCCGTACGAGTGCGCTATGCTTATAGGCGTACCGAATGCTCCCGACTTCTATTCGCCTGCAGTTGATCCCGTGCTTGCAGAAAAGAGAAGAGAGGTCGTCATAGAAAAGCTTGTGGAAACCGGGATCTGGCCATATTGAAAAACAAAAAAGCACCCAACGGAATAGACCGTGAGAGGTGCTTTTTTGTATGAAGAAGGATCAAAGGAGGTCCTTTACCGCTTCCTCAAGCTTTGTATAATCATCAACGCATATGAAGTTAAAGTCCGAAAGATATACCGATTCGTCGTTTCCGCCTTGACCGTAATCGTCTCCGACGAAGACTACCTCGTCGTGCGAGAGACTGTTTTCCTTGCAGTAAAGGTCGAGAGCGTAGTATTTGTTGTACGGCTTCGGTGCCATAGCAAAGGAGGATGATCCACCTACGAAAACAACGTTCTCCCTGACTTGCAGCGATAAGGAACACAACGCCGCTTACGCCCAAAAGCAACAGATCCACCCAGCGCCTGCATTGTATCTTGACGGTGCTAAGCGTTACCATAAACATAGAAAGCGGAAG
>JAZSLE010000064.1:0-18408 GCA_045535215.1 Eubacteriales bacterium | reverse complement strand
AAGGCGATGCCGATTTCACGGCAGGAAATATAAAGTACTATCAAACCACCGACGGAATCGGAATGGCGTTTGATATTTCCGACGGAAGCAGAGAATATCAGTCATTGCTTCCGATCCCCGGAGATTTTAACGTTAAAAACGCACTCTGTGCATTCACAGTTGCATCCCTTTACGTAAACGACAGAGAATTGCTGAGTAGGGCTATCTCCTCCTTGAGAGTGGACGGCAGGTTTGAAATGTACCGCACGCAGAAGGGCTCTACGTTTATCATCGACTACGCCCATAACGGACTCAGCCTCGGATGTGCTCTTGAGGAGCTCAGAAAATACTGCACGGGAAGACTCATTTGTCTTTTCGGATCGGTAGGAGACCGCACGAAAGAAAGGCGCAAGGAACTTGGCGAGGCCGCAGGAACATATGCGGATGTCTGCATCGTAACGTCGGACAATCCCGGATACGAAAGTCCCGCAAAGATAATCAACGAGATAGCATATTACGTTGAGCAGCATCATAAGGAGTGCATAAAGATAGAGGACAGAGAAGAGGCTATTCGCCACGCGTACTCGATCTCTGCCGAAAATGATATCATCCTTCTTGCAGGAAAGGGACACGAGACATATCAGCTCGTTGAAGGAAAAAAGGTGCCTTTCTCCGAAAAGCTCATCGTAAACAGCATTCTTTCTGATGAGAAGAAGGCACCTCGCATGTCATAATCCGGAAATAACGTATCCCTTATCTCTTACAGTAGATATTATCTTCTTTTCGGTTGCAGACGAAAGCTTTTCGCGCAATCGATTGATATAGACAGTTACCATGTTGCCGTTGGTATTTGCGCATATGATCTCATTGAGACGCGCTTTACCGACGGCTTCTCCTTTATTGTTCCAAAGCTCTCTGAAAATGAGCATCTCGTTTTTGGTAAGATCGATCCTTTTTCCTTGGACGACTATAAAAGTATCAGAAACCGCTATAGATACAGAGCTTCTTCGGTCGAGCGTCAAGGACGCCTCGTATTTGAGCGCAAGAACCGTTCTTACAAGCTCAGACATAACTATGGGCTTAACGAAAACCATATGCTCGTTATAAGCGAAGGGAAGAGACTCCGAGTCAAAAATATATACCGTTTTATCTCCGTTTTTCGGAGGTGTGGATGCATTTGCGGAATCAAATACGACTATAGTGTCCTCCGATATGTCCGAAGCATCGGTACAGCAGGACAATCCGACCGCGGCAAACTCGCAGATTGCCGCATCAACAAAATATTTATCACAAGAAACGAGTGCAACGTCAAAAAGCATAAACAATCCCACCTGATAAGTTATAATAATATTTTAACACTATAAGAGACTTTTGTCAAGGCAAAAAGCGTATCGTTGACATTAAATTTGAGAATAGACCTTGACACAACATTGTTGTTGTGTTATAATTTAGTAAGAAATATACTATCGTTGTAAAATAATGTAAATGAGAGGAAGAGCATGAAAATAATTGCATTCGGAGATCTTCACCTTGATTCCGCATTTTCTTCTTGCAGTGTAAGAAGCAGAATAACGCGAAGAGATATACAAAAGCAAATATTCTCAAAAATAATTTCACAGACGAAAGAAAAGCAGGCAGACCTTCTTTTGATAAGCGGAGATCTGTTTGATATACCTGCGCCTTCTAAAGAAATATGCGATCTCGTATACAACGAAATTGCTTCTCTCGACTGTCCCGTCGTTATATCTCCCGGTAATCACGATTACTACGTCTCCGGCGGAGTATACGACGCTATGCCGGACAACGTTTACGTATTCAAAAGCGAAAAAATGAGCAGAATATATATCGAGAGCCTTGACGTATGCATAGACGGATATGCATTTTTGTCCGAGTCCTACTCTAAAGATCCGTTTGACGGATATGCGCCCGAGCACACCGATTCCATGCTCATTTTCAACGGACACACCGACCTCGGCGGTCCCTCGTCACAATACGCCCCGTTCAACGTGGCACAGCTGAACAATATAGGATACCAACTCGCCTCTCTGGGACATATTCACACAACCTCGGACCCCAAATACGATGGCGATTGCCTTGTAGCGTTCAGCGGAGTCATTCAAGGAAGAAGCATTGACGAGCCCGTAAACGGACATGTTAACGTGTTTGAAGCTTCGAACGGAAAAGTAATACTCAAAGAGAAGATCGATCTTTCGTTATGGAACAACCTTCTTTATTGCGTATCAGCAGACGACGTAACGTCCGACCACGAGCTTTTAAGAAGGATCGCGTCGGAAATATATCCCGAACGCATCTCTAAAAACGATACTCTCAGAGTTGAACTTGTGGGTGAGTACGATTACTCATACACACCGAATGAGAATTATATCCTCACAAAAATAAAAGAGCTTGTTCAAAGCGAAGACGTTTCACTAAAAAACTCTGCAACGGCAAGAATCAACGAGGAGCTTCTTTTAAACGATCCCTCGATCGTTGGCGTACTCTACAAAACACTTTTCAAAAACGATGAATTCATAAGCAAATACAGTGAAGATGCAAGAAAGAGAGCGTTTGCTCTGGCTGTTAAGGCATTAAAGAACGACGACATAGATCCCGAAAATATATAAGGAGGAATCACCAATGAAAATAACCGGACTGTACATAGACAGCTACGGAGCACTAAAGGACAAAAGAATGTCTTTTTCGGATTCCGTCAATATAATAGAGGGTGAAAATGAGTCGGGAAAGACTACGCTTATGTCGTTCATTGCCTTTATGCTTTACGGAGGAAGCGATTCCACCGATTACGTTAAGGCATCCGGGCTTCGTTCGGGCGGCACAATGCAGGTAAGTACTGAAAGAAACGGAGATCTTCTGATCAAAAGATACGCGTCGGTCTCCGGCAAAAAATATACGGAAAGCGTTGACGTCATTCATCTTCAGACTATGAAGGAGATCAGGATAAAGGGAAGCGTAGGCGAATTTTTACTCGGAATCAACAAAGCATTTTTTTCAAGCACGGCACTCATATCCCAAAGCGGAGCTTCTTCCTATTCCGCAAGCGACATAAACAGCTCTATACAAAACATTCTTCTTTCGGCAAACGAAAATTACAACACCGAAAAGGCACTGAAAAAGCTGGATGAAACAAGAAAATTCTTTGCGCTAAAAAGAGGTAAGGGCGGTTTGATATCCGACCTTAACGACAAAATAAGCGAGTACAGAAGTGAACTTGATAAAAACATTGAAATATCAAAAAAAATAGATGAAAATAAAAGATCCGCCGAGGAGCTTAAACGCAAAAAAGAAGAATACGACGTTATTTACGAAGCCATATCTCTTGAAAAAAGGGCACGTCTCATAAAAAAGCGCAAAATCTCACAAGATCAACTGAAGGCCAAAAACGAGCTTATGGCGAGCAAAGAGGCATACGCGCAGGATCTTGGTGAGTACTGTAAAAGGCTTGAAAGCGAAAACGTCAAGAACCGTTTAAGAGAAGCAGACTTCGCTATGAGACTACAAAGTGCAAAAATAAGCGAAGCACAAGCAAACATAGCCTCCACCCAAGGAGAGATCGAAGCACTTTCCTCCGAGATGCGTCCGCAAAACGAAAGCTGTGAAGCCTTTACGAAAAAAATACTCGGTTTCCGCTCCGATATAAAGAAATTCCATGGCGGTGCAACGCTTGCTCTTACCGTATTCTACATATCACTCGTGCTTGCAACAGTGCTCGCCATATCAAGTAATATAGTACCCGCAATCGTTGTATTTACCGTAACGGCACTTTCACTTTGCATTGGAACTCTTCTTCTCGGAAAGAAAAAAAGCTCCGAAAACGAGCTCTCAAAGCTTATGTCCGCATGCGGATACGATATCAATACAGACATACGAAGCATAGAGAACGACTACAAAAATGTTGCTCTCACCGAGTCCGAAATTGAAAGAAAAAGAGAATATATCGTCCAAAAACAAGCAGAGCTTGACTCCGCAAACGAAAACTATTTATCCGCCAAGAACTCTCTCATATCCATTCTAGCCTTTCTGAAAAACAACCGGACATATAGCGAAACAGAGCCGTCCGAAAAGGATATCCTCGAGGCTGAAGAGGAGATAGAGGGGGCATTCAGAGATCTGCAGACGCTTATACAGGACATTCGCATTTTGAAGAATGAGATACGAGAGCTTATACAAACCGTCGAAAATCTCAACAATTTGGGTCAAGAAGATATATCCACTAATCCAAAGCTCGCAAATCACAGTGATATCGAGCTCGACAAATTAACGGAAAGTCTCAAGGTCAGCATTGAAAACGCTCTTAACGATATCCATCAAATGAATTCCGAGGCGATTACGCTAAACAACAGCTTCAAGGATCCAGAGACTATAAACGCCCTCATTTCCGAAGCCGAAGCAAGGCTCGCAGAAAGGAAGGAGCAGTATGCCATAACTCTGCTTGCAGAGGAAGCACTTGCATACTCATCCGAGAATATAAAAAGCTCGGTAACTCCTAACCTCCTTGCATATGCAGATAAAATGTTCTCACGCACGACGAGTGAAAGATATTCCGGACTTGCCGTAGGTGACGATCTTTCTCCCAAAGGATTGCACGGAAATGCGCCCCTTAAAAAAGACGAGCTCAGCTACGGGACAAACGAGATCATGTATCTTACGTTCAGAGCAGCACTCATACTGTTGCTCTGCAAAAAGGAGTTGCCGCCGTTGCTGCTTGACGAGACATTTGCCCACGTTGACAACAAAAGAACGCGCGAGATGCTCAAGATACTCTCCGAAACAAAGCTTCAGTCCTTCGTTTTCACCTGCAATGACAGAGAAAACCGTATATCCGAGGGCATTATAAAGGGAATAAATCACATTATCCTTTAACCGCCCTTCACCTTTTCTTTTTCCGCTCATATACTGTAGAAAAAAGAAAGGGCGATACAATGCTATACACAAGACCGTACATAGTCCAAAATGCCGTTACCTACGCGAAAAGATGGGCTCTTGACAGAAATCCGTTATTTACAAACTATACAGGCATCGGCGGTGACTGTACGAATTTTGTTTCTCAGGCAGTGCTTGCGGGGAGCTGCAAGATGAATTTTACGCAGGACTTCGGGTGGTACTATCTGAGCGATTCCTTCCGCGCTCCCGCATGGACAGGTGTAGAATATTTTTATGATTTTATAACACAAAACGAAGAATTTGCGTCAAACAATCGCGGAGTCGGACCGTTCGGCACCGAAATAACAATGGATACTGCAAGAGCAGGAGATATCGTACAGCTCGCAAATGAGCTTGGCGATTTTTATCACACGCTGTTTGTAAGCGGAACCGATGAACGCGGACTTTTGGTGTGCGCGCATTCGGATGATGCACTTGACAGACCGCTTGCGTCTTACACCTATTCATCATCAAGAGCGTTGAGGATACTCGGCGTACGCGTTGAAGATAACGTAAATTGCTTCGAGTCCTTATACAACGGAACGTTTCTTCCAATAGTTTAAAGCAAAAACAAAGAGTCGATATCAAATCGACTCTTTTTTGTTTGCCGTTAAACGCAAATTATGCTCTCTCGCCCACAAAGACGTAAACCGCAAATAACAGATCAAAAGAATAAACGACGCGTGTAACGCGAAATTTACGTTTCCTATGCATATCCCAAAGACAAGCACAATATATTTGACTATCACGACGGGAGGGGGAAGCAAAATGGATCTTAATACCGTTTTTATGCACCTTCCTTACCGACTGTCAGACGAGATAAAGCGCATAACGGAATCAGGAAGCTTTTCACCCGAGGAAATACGTATAAGAAGCAACAGAAGAGCATCTCTTACTTACGATAACAAGAATATTATGCTTGACACGGTGATAAAGAGCGAGGAAATGCATTCTATCGTGCTCAGCCTATGCGGACAATCAATATATGCATACAAGGACTCGATAAGCAGGGGATACATAAGCATAAACGACGGATTTCGTATAGGAATATGCGGAAGCGCATCCTGCGAAAACGGAAAAATAAATGCCGTATATAACGTAACGTCTCTCGTAATACGCATACCTCACCAAAGCGAATTCTGCGGAGACTTTTTGTGTGAGCATTTGAAAAGCAAGAGATACAAAAGCTCGTGCCTGATATTTTCTCCGTCGGGAGTCGGAAAAACGACTGTATTGCGATCGGTTGCGTTCAAGATTTCTTCGGGAAGCACCCCGCTGCGCGTTTGTGTGGTAGATTCAAGGGAGGAGCTCGGCGCTTTTCTAAGCGGAAGCGGACTATGTATAGACGTGCTGAAGGGATATCCAAAGGAAAAGGGAATAGAAATAGCAGCAAGGACTCTGAATGCACAGCTTATCATATGCGATGAGATCTTCGGTGAAGCGGAGGCATTGGCGCTAAGCGGTGCGGTAAACTGCGGAATTCCCATACTTTGCTCTGCACACGCAGGAACCGTACACGAGCTTATAAGCCGTCCAGGAATAGATCTTCTTCACAAAATGAAGGTATTTGACGATTACGTAAGGATCTCCCGCACCGAAAAAAGATTTGTTTTTGATTACGAAATAACACCCATGGAGGCACTCAATGTCAAGCCTTATTCAAATTAAGCTTTTGGGCAGTGTGCTCGTACTTTTGTCGGGATATCTTTCAAGCAAACGTCTATCCTCGTCTTCAAAAAGAGAAATAGAAACCACCGAGGCTGTAATAGATCTTGTATCCTCACTTATGAACAAGATAGATGCACTTTGCATTCCCATATCCGACATTCTTAAGGAAACCGACCCGGAGCTTTTTCGGCGATGTGGGTACGATACCGAGCGTCTTCCGCAAAAGAAGGATGACCTGCTTAAATTATGCTCATTTAAGGATGACAACGCATTGTACGGATGCTTTTCTTCCTTTGTTCTAGCATTGGGTGGAGGATACAAATCCGAGGAAGCGGCAAGATGCGCCGTTACACGCGATGAGCTGCACACTCTCTTACAAAAAAGGAGATCCGAATACGATAGAAAGCGAAAGACAATTCCGACAGTTTGCATGTGTATAGCTGTCGGAGTCGTAATAATTTTGCTTTAAAAGTTATATTTTGAGCACAAGCAGAGGATAAACAATGGAGATCAGCTTACTTATAAAGATTGCGGGCATCGGACTTCTCGTTGCGGCCTGCGCCCAAATATTGAACAAATACGGACGTGACGAGCAATCAATGCTCGTGGTCATAGGGGGAATAATCGTAGTTCTTTTGATGCTTATAGATAAACTATCTACCCTGTTTTCCTCGCTTCAGGGCGTGTTCGGACTCTGATGATGGACAGTATAAAATATTCCGCCGTCGGCATATTTGCACTCGTAATAATAATCATGCTTCGTGAATATGAGGGGAGATTTGCACTGTTCGCGCGAATGGCGTTTTCCGTAGGAGCATCCACAGTATGCATTGCTATGTTTTCTAAGATTTACGAATACATTTCGGTAAAGGGCTCTTGGATATCGGTAAGCGAAGAAATATCCGATATCTTCACCGTTATGCTTAAGATGAGCGGCATATCCTTTGCGGGATGTATATGTGCCTCCATCTGTCGCGACAGCGGTGAAAACGGTACAGCAACAACAGTGGAAATGATCTGTAAAATGGAAATAATTTTGCTGTGCCTTCCCGTAATAGACATGATACTTAACGAAATACAGAGCGTGATTTCCTAATGAGGCAGATATGAAAATACAAGGCCCCTTAATTTTTCTGATAATTCTTTTGCTTATGAGCGTAAGCGTACGTGCCGCAAACGGCGGTACAAGTATGCCAGACGGATACGAGGACATAAAAAACTTCATTCCCGAGGATATCTACAAGCTTTTACCCGAAGGACTGTTCAGTAACGAGCACGATAAGGTGATCGACGCGGCAGACGAGCTTACCAATGCAGATTACGTACTTTCGTTTGCATCCAGACTCATAAACCTTGAAATAAAAAGCAGTCTCCGCCTTTTGTTTATACTGTCGGGAGCGCTGATGCTGTGCGCACTGATAAATGCCGTAAATTCCAAAACGCTTCAAGGTGCGGGAGAGGATATAAGCAAATTCATCTGCAATATTCTTATCGTTTGCATATTGCTTGTTCTCGGAACCGACGTTATAGAACTTGCAGAGGTATTTTTCTCGCGAATAAACCTCTTTATGACCGGAATGATCCCTTTCATGTGCACCCTTTGTGCAATGGGAGGAGGAATACATTCGGCGGTAGTTATAAATTACGGTATAAGTGCCTTTCTCGGAATATCCGAAATAGCGCTTTCAAAGACATTTGCTCCCATAGCAGGAGCTTGTATCGGGCTTAGCTCTGTAGGTGCTATCGGAGAAAACAGTGCAGGCTCATCCTTACTTCAAGGATTGAAAAAGCTGTACGTTTTTCTTATCGGAATGCTTATGAGCCTCATGCTCTTCGTTTTTTCTGCGCGCGGTATCATGTCGCACTCTGCCGATACGCTCGGAGGAAGAGCAATAAAATTTGCGGCAGGAAGCTTTATTCCCATAGTAGGTGCAAATATCGGAGACATCCTAAAAGGTGTGGGAAGCGGATTTACATACATCAAAAGCACCGTCGGAGTGATCGCTATATTTCTCATACTTCTTATGATCCTTCCCACACTCGTAAGCGTGCTTGTAAGAAGACTCGTTTTTTCTATATGCTCTGCGATCGCGGATCTTATCGGAGCAAAAGAGCAAGGAAAAATAATAAACGAGTTTTCATCCGTATACGGAATGCTTCTCGCCGTCATATCAATGTCGTCCGTTCTTTTCATCGGAGCGGTCATAATAAGCGTCAAGATCGGAAGCGCAAGCGCATAAGGAGGATATATGACGTTAGGATTTTTACCCGCCGTAATTGCTGCGTCGATATTTGCAAGGATCATAAAATTCGCTCTTCCGCAAAACTCGGATATCACAAAATATTCGTCGGTATTTATAAGCATTTGTCTCACCGCGATACTTATAATACCGTCTGCAAAAATAATAAATGCCATATCCGAATTCAACGTTGACATCGATCTGAAAACAGAATCGGAAAGCGATTATTCCGAAATATTTGGAGAGGAGATCGCAAATCAGCTGTACCCGTCCGTGGAAACGTACGTATACGACACGTTGGAAAGCTCTTTTTTGATCAAAAGAGAATCTGCAGAGGTGCATATATCCTTTGACACAACGGGAGACGTCATAGCCATCGCAAAGCTTACTATATTGCTTAAGAATAGCGCAGTATTCGCAGATACCGCGTCCATAAGTCGCTTTTTCGAGGAAAAGCTTCTATGCCCGGTAGACGTTTCGGTAGATCTGCCGTAAGGAGGAATACAATGAACACAAAATTTAACGTAAAAAAGCTACTTCCGATATTAGTCGGAGGCATCGGTATCATTATCGTCCTTCTTGCGGGAGGGGCGTCTAAGTCCGGAGGAAGCGGAGAACCCAAGCTTGCGAGCTCGGAGCAGAGCCGCGAGCTTGAGGCATACGTAAGCGCACTTGAGGAAAAAATCAAGGAATTGTGCGAGGCATGTAACGGCGTAAGCAAGGTAAGTGTTATGTTAACTCTTGACGGCGGCTTTGAATACGTATATGCAACAAACACAGAATATAGCGATAATTCATACGGCAATTCCCGTACAGAGGAGTATTTTGTCATAGGTCAGGGAAGCAATCAGCAGTGTGTTTTGCTTCGACAAAAGCTTCCGGTGATAGCAGGTGTCGGAATAGTCTGCAAAGGAGCGAGCGACGACGTCGTAAAGCACGAACTCACTCTTCTGATATCGTCAACTCTGAATATCGGCGTAAATAAAATATACATAACCTCTGCAGAGCAGTAATATTTGAGCATAGACCAAAATATAGTTTAACGAAAAAACTTTTAGGAGGCTTATATGAAATTTGAAAAGCAATGGAACGCCGTTAAGGGCTTCTTCGCACGGATAGGAAAAAGAAACGCGCTTATTGCCTTGGCTGTCATACTGATAGGAGGCGCAATAGCACTCAACGCCGCTCTGCTTATGAACGACGGTAACGACGGCTACGGAGGTTACGACGACCAGAATCCTACTCAGACTCCAACGGGGAACACCGACTACTTTGCAACGAGCATAGTAAGTCGAGAGAGGACACGAGACGAGGCTATGCAGGTGCTTCAGAGCGTTGTTGACGACGTAAACGCCGACGAAGCCACCAAGGCGCAGGCGCTAACCGCTATGACCTCTCTCGCCAACGCAATGGAGAACGAATCCAAGATCGAAACGCTTATAATTTCAAAGGGATTTGAGCAATGCGTTGCGGTTATAAACGGAGATAAGATCAACGTTATCGTAAAAAGCGACGGTCTTAACGTAGCGCAGATAGCACAGATAAACGAGATCGTATACGATCAAGCGGGCATTCTCCCGATAAACATAAACATAATAGAAAAAAATGCATAAGCTTATCACCGCCGCCATACCTTTGACGGCGGTTTTGAATTTAAAATAATATAATGCATTTCTCCATTTTTACTTGACATATGATCGTTTTTGTGATATAATCATTTTACTATGTAGAAAAGGAGAACATACAAAATGAGCGTATGCATAAAAACTCTTGACAGCAAACAAAATCAAGCGGTAAATGAGATACTTCAGTACGTTTCCGGACTTACCGAGGAGATGCTTGAGACCGTAACATTTGAAGCTTCCGATTCATTTTCTCTTACGAAAAAGGACGGAGCGGTAACTGTAAAATACACAAAGGAGAACCAAATATACAGAGCACTTTCTCTTCTTCCTTCCTTCGTTAATTCCGAAAAGGACGTTATTGATCAGAAGACGGGATACGGCATGCTTTGCTACATGGCCGATATGTCACGTAATGCAGTGTACAATATGCCCAGCGCAAAGAAAATGATTAGATATCTCGCAATTATGGGCTATGATTCTCTTATGCTCTATACCGAGGACACGTTTGAGCTTCCCGGATATCCCTACTTCGGACGCATGAGAGGTGCATTCTCCAAGGCAGAGCTTATGGAGATAGACGATTACGCATTTATGTTCGGTATCGAGGTGATTCCTTGCATACAGACTCTTGCACACCTCACGACCGCCATTCGCTGGCCTGGTCTTGCACAGTTTTCGGATACTCCCGACATACTTCTCGTCGGTCACGAAAAGACTTATAAATTCATCGCAGATATGTTCAAGTACTGCAGAGAAGTATTCCGCAGCAAGAGAATAAACATCGGTATGGACGAAGCACATATGCTCGGACGCGGAAAATATACCGACCTTTACGGATATGAGCCGAAGCCCGACATCATGATCAAGCACCTTGAAAAGGTCGTTGCTCTTGCAGAAGAGGCTGATCTTTATCCCATGATATGGAGCGATATGTTCTTCCGTATGGTATTCGGAGGAAAGTATTACGTTCGCGAGGGTGAGATACCTCAGGATATCATAGACAGAGTTCCCGAAAGACTCTCTCTCATCTATTGGGTTTACTATTCACTTGATAAGCAGCTCTTCTCTCATATGGTTGAGTCTCACCTCAAGTTCAAGAACCCCATCGTATTCGCGGGCGGTGCTTGGAAGTGGTACGGATACGCTCCTCACAATATGTTCTCACTCGCGTCCACAGAGCTTCAGCTTGACGTTTGTGAGGAAAAGGGACTTACAAACGTTATCGTAACCGCTTGGGGAGACAACGGCGGAGAAGCTTCTCAGTTCTCGGTTCTTCCTTCCATGATCTACTTTGCAGAAAGAGCTTACTCCTACGACTCTTCAAACGAAGAGCTTAACGAGCGTTGCATGCAGTGCTTCGGAATAAGATTTGACGACCTTATGGTCATGGATGCTCCCAACAACCTCGAAGGCGTTGATCTTTCACTTGGAAAGCCGGTCAACCCCTCGCGCTATCAGCTCTTCAACGATCCGCTTGAGGGACTCTTTGACTTCCACGGCAACCCCGACAGCGACCCCGAATACTATGCAAAGGCTGCTGATAAGCTTGCCGCACTTGCATCCAACAAGGAATTCGGATATATCTTCGATACACTTTCAAAGCTTTGCGCGGTACTCAAGACAAAGTGTAATCTCGGCGTAAGACTCAGAAAGGCTTACAAGGAAAACGACACGGTAACTCTTGCAAACATTGCACACGAGGAAATCCCCTCAACGGTAGCACGTCTTGACCTCTTCCTCCTTGCAATGCGTAAGCAGTGGTACAAGGAAAACAAGCCCTTTGGCTTCAACACTCAGGAGATCCGCATAGGCGGTCTCAGAGCAGTTCTTCTTTCCGCAGCCGCAAGAATCGATTCCTATGTAAACGGCGAGATAGAAAAGATCGACGAGCTTGAGCTTCCCGTTCTTCCTTTCAACAACGCAAAGTATCCGGAAGGCGCCCCCAAGTACACAAGACATATGCTCTGGAACACCAACGTTTCCGCCGGACTCCTTTGATTGTGTAAAAAATCGGTTAAACTATTGAAAACAATACTCTAAAACATTGATTTTAACAGCCTTGTGTGTTATAATACTATAAGTTAATAGTAATTATACGCACGTAAGGCTGTTTTTTGCTTAACGCAAGATAGCTTTCAGCTACCGACGTTGTATTTGCGGAACACGACACAACGTCAAAAAAATTGATTGAAAGGAATGGTCATAAAAATGAGAATCGACCCGTACTGCGGAATATATCATTCAAGCCCGAGCGTGATCTATAACGGCTCAGACCTTGATATAGAAGTTGCCGTAACACGTGCATACAATGGCGGCACCGATTTCAAGCTTGAATACTGCGTAAACAGAAGAACGTATTCTGCAAAAATGATCCCGTCCGTATATTCTGATGACGTCGTGATATACAGCGCAACGATGCATTCGTCCGACCTCAAGAATGCTACCGTAGTAGACTATTCCATAACCGAGGGACTTTTCACACTCTTCGATCACGAGATACAGATAAAGAACATCCCAAGCTTTCCGCCCGTAATAATAACCGAGCTTTATTCAAGACCTAAGAGAACGATAACCACCACAAAGTTTATCGAGCTTACAAACATAAGTGATAAAACGGTTGACCTTTACGACTATAGCATATATTCCGACAGAAAAGGGCTCTCGGTACTGATAGCCTCTGAAAGGGGAACGTATTGCATCTCTCCTCGCGAAACGGTGATCCTCAGATTCCTCGTTCCGCAATCCTTTGACGAGAACGGCAACGTAGTACAGTCGCACGAGGAATATCTCCGCTCAATATGTGACGAGAATATATATCACAAGTCAAGCTACACTCCCGCAAGAGTTCTTGATATTGACCTCACCGTAACGGACAGCGCTACGGGTGAAAGGATCATAGACAAGTCCTTGTTCGCAATAGCATCCCACTACGCCGCAGAAACTATATCCCTTCGTGGAAGAAACGGCGAGATAAATGAAAATTACTTTGAGATTTCAATAAATCAGAACCCCGCGTCAATAGACGTTTTTGCAATGAGATCGGTACTCTTTGCTCCCAATCCCGATATGCCGAGCAAGGGAAAAATACTCTTAAAGAACGCAGATGCAACTCCCGGTGTGCTTGATCCCGTAATCGGTCTTCCGAACGCAAAGAACAAAAAAATGCCCGTGATTATCATCACGTCTCCGGTCTCCTCGCATCTGATGAGCGACGGAGAGCTTGAGATAAGATATACCGTAGCAAATGGAGGAGACGTATCGTTTGCTGAGATATACTCACAGGGCACGACCTCACGCCTCTATGCAACGAAGCTTTCGGATAACGAATACTCGTTGACCCTCCCAAGTAAGCTCGTTCTTTCAACAAAATCGGTTGAAATGGCATTGACGGTAGGCTCGGGAATACACTCGGCAACACTCGGAAGTAAGGAAAGGCCCCTTCGCTTTGCAATCACCGACAACGTAGGGCCTTCGGTGTCGATGATATCTCCCAAGCCGGATTTCTGCTACAGCGGAGAATACACTCCCACGATATCCGCAACTCTCTACGATCCTTCCGCAGTAAATATACCGTCTTGCGCGATAATCCTTGATGATATCGACGTGACCGACGATGTGGAATGGCACGGATGCAGCTTCACTTATACGGTTAAAAAGCCCTTGTCCGACGGAAGCCATAAATTAAGGCTCAAGCTCGTCGATATGCTTGGAAACTGCTCAAAGCTTTCGATTCCTTTTTCGGTCGCGCCCGAGGATGTGATGAACTGCTATTTCGGCGAGGTACACAATCACACCGCTGAGTCCGATGGCTCGGGAACTCCCGAGGACAGCATCCTCTACGTAAGAGATACGGTAGGCATGGATTTCTACTCGGTCACCGATCACTCTCATTACATGACGGATGAAAAATACGAAAAGCAGATAGACATAGCAAACAAATACAACGAACCCGGTAAATTTGCCTGCCTTTACGGTTGGGAAATGACGTGGAACAACGGTAGCAGCTGGTGGGGGCACCTTAACGTTATCGGAAGCAATTCCATTATCATCGATAAGGATTCCTACTCCCTCGGTATGCTTTACGATTGGCTTGCCGAAAACGGCGGCATTGGAATGTACAATCATCCCGGATATCCGTGGGGCAATTTCAATGAATACTCCTGCGATCCCGAGATAGCGAACAGATCCATGTGCCTCGCCGAAATAAAGACGCCGGCATACGATTTTGAATATTTGAATATGCTCCGAAAGGGCTACAAGGTATCTCCCGTAGCAAACGAGGATGCCCACAACGACCATTGGGGGAACAATAACAACAGCACCGGATACATTCTCGCGCCCTACCTTTCTCGCGAAAATGTTATGGACGCATTCCGTAAGAGACGTACCTATTCAACGACCGACAAAACGTTGAAGATGAAATACAGCATAAACGGAAAGTGGCTCGGATCCACTCTTGACGCTCCGGAAAAGCTTGACGTTTGCATTGATCTTTCAACCGAGCATGAATTCGGTCTCGGAAAGGTTCAACTTGTTACCGTAAATAACATGGTAGTCAGGGAGATAAATCTCGGCATCAAGCAGTCTTACGTATGGAATTTCACCGTTGATCCGCTCTATCCTTTCTACTACGTCAGAATAATAGGAGACGGAAAATATACGGTAAGTTCTCCGATATGGATAACAGGATGCGAGGGCCTCTCGGTTTCGTCCTTGCGCCTTGATTCTTCCGCAAATATAAACAAGCCGATAACTCTCTCGTTCTCGCTGAAGAACCTTACGAGCAAGCCACTCAAGTGCATCAAAGCCGACATATACATCACTCCGAACACGGGATTCAACGCTGATGACGAGCCGTATATCACAGTGTACCTCGATAAACTCAAGGCTTCGGCAAATACAGAGATATCAAGAACATTGCCCTCGGTACCCAAGCACAAAACACTTACCGTTGTTGTAAGTGCAGAGAATAACAACGGCAAAAAATACGCCGCCACAAGATCGGTAGTAGGCACACAGCTGTTTATCGCAGAGATACTTCCGCTTTCGTCAGACTGTACCGTAACGTCTTCCAATGCAAGAGAAGTAACGGTAAGCAATCCCTTTGCTTATATAAAGATCTACAACAACTCCTGCTGTGATGTTGATCTTAGCAGTGCTATGCTTCGCTTTTGGGCAAAAACGGGAAAGGATCCTCTTGACGCAAATATAGTTGATCTTTCGGGATATACCGTAAAGAGCAGATCTTCACTCGTCGTATGGCAAAGAGCCCCCGAGTCCGAACTTACCGTCTCGGATTTCAACAAGAGATACGGTACTGCACTCACAGAGGGTGAGAATATTATAGCAACAGACAAAAAGATCGTTTCCTCCGAGGAAACAGCCGCGTTGTTTGATATCGTCTATAAGGGTGACGTTGTCTCGAGAGCCTCCTACAACTATTGCAACGAAAGTAGAAAAAACGAGATCGTTTGCGACAGATCCTTCCATTTTGCATACGTTCCCGATCTCACGTCCACAACAAAACGCATTTATGAAGAGGATAAGCCTATGCCTGATTCCATTATGAATACACAAACTACCGACTTTGTCTCCGGTGAGCCCACCGCAGCTGAAGAAAAAGCTGAAAAGAACGCCGCAAAAGCTAAAGAGAAGAAGGACAGATCCCTTGCCGGAATGACGGTTCCTGCCGTAAGCGGAATAGCCGCTGTAGCTCTTACATTGGGAGCACTTGCGGGTAGCCTCAAGAAGGAAAAGAAAAAGGCGGTCGTCACCGTTTCTCCCGCTGAAGACCCAAAGACGGTAAAGGCAAAGAAAAAGGCTCGCAAAAAGAGTGAAAAAAGAATAATCAAGAAGGTCTCCAAAAACGTATCCAAGGATATGGAAAAGGCTATCGATAAGAAGATAACAAGCGCCTCCTCCCTTAACATCGACATACAGATGAAGAAGGACAAGGATACGATAAAACAAGCCAAAAAGAATATCAAAACGCTCAAAATGCGCAAGAAAGCCGAAAAGGAAGCCGCAAAGCGCGAAAAAGAACTTAAGAAACTGCGTGGTTATTAATGCAAAACAATACTTTCACACCAATAAAAATGCTTCCGTTCCTGAAGGAGACCATTTGGGGCGGAAGCAAATTGAAGAAATTTTACGGTAAAGAGAGTAATGAGCTTTCCAATATAGCAGAGAGCTGGGAGCTTTCCGCTATACCCGGATGCTGCTCTTATGCCGAAAACGGAGTCTTTGCAAAAAAGGATATGAATCTTATCTATAAGCACTTTAACAGCGGTAAGACCTGCCCGGTGCTTATAAAGTTTATTGACTCCGAGGATGACCTTTCAATACAGGTACACCCGCACAAAAAAGCGCCCGATGAGGATCCAAAAAACGAATGCTGGTACATAATATCGGCAGAAGAGGGTGCACGAATAGCCTACGGCTTTTCAGACGGCATCGACGGTATCTCGCCGGATGGCGAAACGATCGATAAGTCGATAGAAGAAAAGCTCAACTACGTTTCCGTCTCCGAGGGAGATATGTTCTATGTTCCCGCCGGGCTTGTCCACGCTATCGGAAAGGGAATTACTCTCCTTGAAATTCAGCAAAGCAGTGACACAACGTACAGATTCTATGATTATGACAGAGTCGGCGCAGACGGAAAAAAGAGAGAGCTTCATGTAAAAAAAGCATTGCGTTGCTTAAAGCATTTTTCATCTGACGAGATAGATTCTCTCAGATTTTCAAGATCGGATGCAAGACCGGAATGCATTGTAAGCTGTGATTATTTTTCGGTATATAAAATATCGGCAGATCGCGATTGTACCGACATCACAAGCAACACTAATTGCTCGGTAACGTTTTTGTCGGAAGGTAGCATAACGTCGGGAGATACTGTCCTTAAAGCCGCTAAGGGCGAGAGCTTTTATATTCCGCCGTCATCCGTCAAAACGGTCATAACATCGTCACACGCGATACTTACCGCATTTTGATCCTCAACTATATACAAATTCCACGATGAAAGGATGTAGATTATCATTTCGCATATATTAAACGGTTCAACCCGTTTTCAAGCAAAAAAGCTGTCCTGCCTGTGCATTTTAATGACAGTACTGATCTTAATTTCAAGCATTCCGTTCTCACCCGATATTTTCGGCGTAAGCGCCTCCGAAGAAGAGAACGATCCTCTCAACGGTGCATTCAGATTAAAGAGCTACTCGTGCCAAAAATACCTGTCAACAGAGCTTACATACGGTGAAGAAGGCGAGCTTATGTTCAAGGATCTTTTTGAAAACGATGAATATCAGTTCTTTAGACTCATCCCTCTCACCGACGGCACGTATCTTATAAATTCTGCAGAAAAGGACGCGAGCATCTGTATAACACCGAGAGAAACCGAAGCCGGCTTCGTTCCTTATAAAGGCTCGGTCGATGGTGCAACGCCGTTTACTGTCGAAAAGACCGATGACGAAGATGCATATACGGTATCCTTTGATATCAACGACTCACGTTTCTATCTTTCGGCAGACAGATACGGAAACGTATACTTTTCAAGCACTGAATCCGTAGATTCAAAATGGATATTTGAAACAATAGAAATAACCAAGTTCAATATGGCTTATTTTCAAACGAGAATGAAGCTTTATTCGATACAACAGTTCTATTACGATATATATCCATCAGCGCTCAAGCCCTTTGCAGAGTGGAAAAGCTCTGATGAAGGCACAGCCCTTGTTTCGAGCGATGGAACCGTTTGCGCGATGAAGGAGGGCGTTGCGGAAGTAAGCGCATACATCGGATCCTACGGAAGCACTTGCTCTGTAGAAATTTACAACAAATCGGCATTTACCTGGTACAGCCAATCCAACGTAACCAATTCCTATTGGAACGGAGGCGCATTAAAGGACATCATGTTCAACAGGCGTCCGTTTGCTTCAAACGGTGACAACGACTGGATG
>JAZSLE010000178.1:0-2829 GCA_045535215.1 Eubacteriales bacterium | reverse complement strand
GAAGCATCGCTCTCTGCTTGCTTGTTAACATTGCACCTCCCGTGAACCACTCTCGCGGTTCAATCTATCTGTCCTATTGCACGAAGGTGCGCGATAAGCATTGCTACCGCGTTTCCTCTGTGGCTAATTTCGTTTTTTTCCTCCGTTGTAAGCTCTGAAAGAGTCTTACCTACGTTACATACAAGGAACAAGGGGTCGTAGCCGAATCCACCCTCACCTCTTTCGGAAAGAAGTATTTCTCCCTTGCAGACACCATTTTCGACGAACGGTGAAATGCCGCTATCCTCGGGGAATATGCACGCAAGAGCACAAATGAAGGATGCATCGCGGTTTTTTGTTCCCTTCATCTCTTTAAGCAGCTTTTCATTATTGTCACGGTCGTTTCCCGTACCTGCATATCTCGCGGAGTATATACCCGGAGCACCGTTGAGCGCATCTACGCAAAGTCCTGAATCGTCCGCTATTGCAACTATTCCGTCACCTGCCGCGGCACGCGCCTTTATAAGAGCGTTTTCGTCAAACGTGCTGCCGTCCTCAACTATATCACCTGTAAAGCCTATATCCCTGAGGGTATATATTTTTACGCTTTTTCCGATATATTTGGAAAACAGCATCTCAAATTCCGCCACCTTGTTTTTGTTGTTGGTAGCAAGAACTATCTTATAGTCCTTAAGCATCGGCTCCGTCCTCCGACAAGGATTCCTCGCTTGAGAACAGCGCGCTTGAAAATTCGGCTGCGTCAAACGGCTGCATATCGTCTATCTTCTCGCCGACACCGATGAACTTGACCGGTATACCGAGCTCCTTCTTTATTGAAAGAATGATACCGCCCTTTGCAGTTCCGTCAAGCTTGTTGAGTATAAGACCGGTAAGCGAAGCGGAATTCTTGAATTCCTTTGCCTGCATAACAGCATTCTGTCCGGTGGTAGCATCAAGCACGAGAAGATTCTCTCTTGCCGCGCCGGGGGCTTCTCTGTCTATAACGCGGTTGATCTTGGAAAGCTCATCCATAAGATTCTTCTTATTGTGAAGTCTTCCCGCAGTATCGATGATAAGAACGTCTGCATTCTTATTCTTTGCATAGTTTACGGCATCGTATACGACTGCTGCGGGATCCGAGCCCTCGGAGTGCTTTATTATCTGCGCACCCGAGCGATCACACCATACCGAAAGCTGATCTATAGCCGCCGCTCTAAAGGTATCTGCCGCTGCTACTACGACCTTTTTTCCGTCCTTTATCAGCTTATTGGATATCTTACCGATAGAGGTAGTCTTTCCTGCTCCGTTTACGCCTATGATAAGGATGATGGAGGGCGTTGTTGAAAGATTCAACGGTTCTCCGTCGCCTATCATATCCGAAACGATGGTACGAAGCTCGGCGAACGCCTCGTTTCGCGTTTTGATGTGGTTTTCCTTTACCGCTTCTCTCAGTGATTCGCTTATTTCGGTAGCGACCTCAAAGCCTATATCCGCACAAATAAGCGTCTCCTCTAGCTCCTCGTAAAAATCCTCGTCTATCTCTCGGTTTATGCCGAAGATAGCGTCAAGACCGCCGAAAAGCGCTTCCTTTGTTTTGCGAAGACCGTTTTTGAGCTTATCCAAAAATGCCATCCCACTCTTCTCCTTTTCCCTTTGATATTTCTTGTACATTGAGTGCGAGCACCTTTGATATACCCTTCTCAGGCATGGTAACTCCGTAAAGGATATCTGCCGCATCCATGGTTCCTCTTCTGTGTGTTATAAGGATAAACTGCGTTCCGCCCGAGTAACGATTGATATATCTTGCAAGTCTGTCAACGTTGACCTCGTCAAGTGCCGCCTCGATCTCGTCCAAGATACAGAACGGTGTCGGGTTGACGCTGAGTATTGCGAAGAACAGCGCGATAGCAACGAACGACTGCTCGCCGCCCGACAACTGAACAAGACTCTTGATTATCTTTCCCGGAGGTGCTGCCTTGATCTCGATTCCGCTCGTAAGCACGTCCTCGGGGTCGGTAAGGATAAGTTCTGCGCTTCCTCCACCGAAGAGCTCGTTGAAGGTCTTACCGAAATTCTCGTTTATCTTATTGAAGGTATCGGAAAAGGCAGTGCGCATTTCGTTTTCAAGATCGCTGATGACCTTAAGAAGCTCGTTCTTGGACTTTACAAGATCCGCCATCTGTTCTGAAAGCGTGTCGTATCTTGATTTGACCTCCTCGTACTCCTCTATAGCACCTACGTTTACAGATCCCATAGCACGAAGCTTGTTTCTATAATCGGTCTGCGTCTTGAAAACCTCGTCTCTCTCCTCCTCAGCTACAGGGATATAACCCTGATCGAGTGCATCCGCTCTGGTCATGGAATAATCCTCCCAAAGCTTTCCTGCGGTCCTATCCTGCTCCTCCTTGAGTTGAATAAGAGCGCCCTCGTTTCTTGTGTGATACGAAGAGATAGCCTCTCTTGCGTCATTCTTTTCCTTTATGTTTGCACGGAGATCGGACATCTTTCTTTCAAATTCAAGATTGCCCTTCTCCAAATCATGTCTTTCCGCATCAAGCCTTACAAGCTCTGCCTCGCCCTCTGTGAGAAGCTTTGACTTCTCGTCGCAAAGGTCCTCAAGTATAGCCACCTTGTCATTCAAGGCACGAAGTCGTGCGGTCTCGTTTTCAAGGCCTCCTCTGTTTGATATGAGAAGGTCCTCTATTGCGCTTATATTAGCTCTTCCCGACTCAAGCTCGCTCTCGGCAACGCCTATTGCGATTTTGATCTCGGTAAGCTTGTGCTCATCGTCCGTTCGCTCGTCCTCAAGCTCTGCAAGACGGGTCTGCTCGTCAAGACGGAATTCCTTAA